>CALJDF010000175.1 GCA_938023835.1 uncultured Alphaproteobacteria bacterium | reverse complement strand
AACACGCGTCCCTCGACCGAATCGACACTGACGCGCGTGAACAGTTTGTCGCTCAGTTCGATGAACTTGTCTTTGATTTTGAATTCGATCGTGGCGTCGTCGACGGCCGCACCCACGGATCGTTCCTGAGCCGCCGCAACGCCGACGGTTGCTGCACCACCGACGAGTACGCCGCCGGCGCAGGCGCTGAGGGAAAAAGCAGCAAAGAGCAAAAGCAAGGGCAAACGGAAAGACGTGCGGATCACCCGGGAACCTCCTTGTTCGGTCGGTCGCGACGTGGCGGCATGTTACACGAGGGATCGTCTCGCGTGCACCCGATCATGACGGGCGCCACGCATCGGCGATATGGCGGGGCCATCGACCGGGCTGTAGGAACACAATATCGAATCGAAGCCGCAGATGATCGAGGCGGCGGCGCCCGGCATAGAGTTCCAGGGCGCGGCAGATGCGCTGCCACTGACCCTCGGCGATCAAATCGCGCAACGGCGTATCGGTCCGGCGCGCCTTCACTTCAACCGCCACCAAGGTGCGGCCGCGGCGCGCGATGATGTCGATCTCGCCCGCCGGTGTGCGTTCGCGACGCGCCAAGATCGCGTAGCCCTTGAGACGCAACAGCCAAACCGCCCCGGTTTCGGCCCGCCGCCCCCATCCTTCGGCCTGGCGGCGGGTTTGGCTCACGTGTCGGCGGCCAAGGCCAACGCGCGGCCGTAGACCCGTCGGCGGGGTAGGCCCGTGGCTTGCGCGACCTGGGCCGCGGCCCGACTGGGCGACGCCTCGGCCAAGGCAGCACGCACCAGATCGTCCAACGCGTCGTCGTCGATCTCCTCGGCCGCCGCCGGGGGGCCGACAACGACGACGAATTCACCCCGGGTTTCCTCGCCCGGGTCGTCGCGCAGCGTCTCGAGGGTGCCGTGCCGGACTTCTTCGTACATTTTGGTGAGCTCGCGACACACCGAGGCCTCGCGCGGGCCGAGGACGGCGGTCATGTCGGCCAGCAAGGCGGCAAGGCGCGAGCCGCGTTCGTAGAACACGAGGGTCGCATCCACTGCCTTGATGGCTTCCAACGCGCGGCGGCGGGGACCGGCTTTGTTGGCCAAGAATCCAGAAAACAACACCCGGTCGGTGGGCAGGCCGGCAACCGACAGCGCCGCCGTCAGTGCCGAGGCGCCGGGCACGCTGTTGACGGGGATACCGGCCTCGCGCGCGTCTCGCACAAGCTTGTAGCCGGGGTCCGAAACCAAAGGCGTGCCCGCATCCGAGACCAGAGCGACAACGGCGCCCGCGCGCAGTTTGGCGACCACCTTTGGCCGCACACTTGCCGCATTGTGGTCGTGATAGGCCCATAACGTGGCGGTGATACCAAAATGCTTGAGCAACCGCCCGGTGACGCGGGTGTCCTCGCAAACCACCAAATCGGCCTGATTAAGCACGCTGCGCGCACGATCGGTGATGTCGCCCAGGTTGCCGATCGGGGTTGCGGTAACGTAGAGGCCGGTGCTCAATTTACTTGCCATACGGGGACCGTTACTCTCCTGGCGCGGATCGACAGGGACCGATGATTTGACCAACCGACAGGCCGTTTGGGGCCGGCGCCCAGTCCACCGCTTTCGCGGTCTTATCATAGCCTCGGCAGTCTCGGTCGTTCTTGCCGCGTGCGCCGACACCAATCTACGCCTCCCCACCATCCTAACCGATAGTACGCGCACGGCATCGTTGCCGCCCGACCGGACCGACGGAGCACCCCCGACCGAGCCGACCCAACCGGCGCCGCAGGCCAGTGTGGGCGCACCGTCGCCCGATCCGGCGGCGCCGCGTCGCGTTGAGCCATCCCCTTCGGTCGCCACCGCGCCGGTGCTCCGGCCCCCGGTCGTGGCCCCTGCGACCCCGCCTGTCCCGCGGCCGGCACCGCCCGCCGCCCCCGAGATCGCCTTGACCCCGCCCACCGTCGATGCCGATGGGCCGGTGCGGGTCGCGCTCTTGTTGCCCTTGAGCGGCCCCAGTGCCGCCTTGGGGGAGAGCCTTTTGAATGCGGCGCTGATGGCGCTTTACGATATTGGTGATGATCGTCTGACGTTGTTGCCGCGCGACACCCAAGGCCTACCCGAAGGCGCGATCGATGCCGTCGAGCAGGCCGTCGCCGACGGCGCGCAAATCGTGTTGGGCCCGGTCTTCAGTGCCTCCGTCCAGGCGGCGGCGCAAGTGACGCGGGGCCGTGCGCTCAACATGATCGCCTTCTCCACCGACCAAAGCGTTGCCGGTGACGGGGTTTATCTGATCGGCTTCATGCCCGAACAACAGGTCGATCGCGTTGTTTCGTTTGCCGCGCGGCAGGGGCTTCAGCGCTTTGCCGCATTGATCCCCGCCAACGCGTATGGCGATACCGTCGTCGCCGCGATACAGCGCGTTGTCCCGCGTGAAGGCGCGACGATTACCCGGATCGAGGTGTTGACCGGCGGCCCGGATAGTTTTCAAGAACCGGTGCAGATCTTGGCCGATTACCAGGCACGACGCAGCGAGCTTGAGGCAATGCGCGCCCAGCTTCGCGCGCGCGACGACGAAGTGTCGCGGCGCACGCTGGACCGGCTCGAAGGCCGTGAGACGGTCAGCGCGGTCGGTTTTGATGCCGTCATGTTGGCCGAGGGCGGCGACCGGTTGCGCGCCTTGGCGCCGTTGCTCCCGTTTTATGATGTCGACCCGGCGCAAGTGCGCTTCCTCGGCACCGGCCTGTGGGACGAACCGAGCCTGGGGCGCGAGCCCTCGCTGGTCGGCGGGTGGTTCGCCGGCCCGGAGCCGCAGGCGAGTACCGAGTTTCGCACCCGCTACGAACAGCTTTTCGGCGCGCTGCCGCCGCGCATTGCCAGCCTGGCCTATGACGCGGCCGCTTTGGCGGCCGTCCTCGCGCGTACCCGAAGCCAGCCCTATTACGAGGCGTCGACGTTGACCAACCCGGCGGGTTTTGCCGGGATCGATGGCATCTTTCGGTTCCGCGCGGACGGCATTTCCGAGCGCGGCTTGGCGGTTCTCGAGGTGCGGCCCAACGGCGTGAATGTGATTAGTCCGGCGCCGGTGTCGTTCGATCCGCCAACCAACTGAGATCGGCGGCGATCTCGCCAATCACGGCGTTCAGCAGACGGCGCCCTGCCGATGTAGCGGCGAGCCGGTCGTCGTCCAGTGTGATGAGGGTCTCGGCCCGTAACTCTTTCATGCGCGGCGCCTCGCGCAGCTGCGCAAGGGCATGCCCCGTGACTGCCGCAAACCGCGCCGCCGGGATGCCATTCGCCAAGCGCATGCCGGTCACCAGCAATTCATCGCCACAGGCTTCCGCATCGAGAACGGTTTCTTGTTCGGCGCCATGGCCCTTGCTGAGCGCTGCGGCACGCCACGCCTCGGGGTCGCGGATTGTTTCGGTGGCCACGCGGCGGCCGTCGATCGCCAAACGGCCATGGGCGCCCGGCCCGATCCCGGCATAGGCGCCATAACGCCAATAGGTCAGGTTGTGGCGACCGTGGTCGTCGGGTTTTGCGTGATTGGACACTTCGTAACCCGGCAGACCGGCTGCGGTCATGATCTCTTGCGTTGCGTCGTAAAGATCGGCCAGCACCGACTCGTCCGGGGCAACCAACGTCCCGCGGCGCTGTTGCGCGGCGAAGGCGGTCCCGGTTTCGATGGTGAGTTGGTACAGCGAGACATGGCCGGGCGCGATCGACAGCGCGGTGCGGAGTTCATCGGCCCACTGCGCCAGGGTTTGGTCGGGGCGGCCATAAATCAGATCGAAGGTCGTGCGTTCAAAAACCTCGGCGGCCCGGGCGAGCCCCTGGCGGGCCTCGGTCGCCGAATGGTCGCGCCCCAGAAACCGCAGGGCTGAATCATCCAGGGCTTGGATGCCGAGCGATAGGCGATTGACGCCGGCGGTTCGGAACGCGGCAAAGCGGGCGACCTCGCTCGAGGTCGGGTTGGCCTCGACGGTGATCTCGGCATCCGAGGCAATACCCCATAGATGCGCCGCATCCTCGATAACGCCGGCGATGAGGTCCGGCGCCATCAGCGATGGGGTGCCGCCCCCGAAATAGATGCTGGTCAGCGCCGGCGCGCGATCGCCTTGTCGCTGGTGCCAATGGGTCATCTCGGCGCGAAAGGCCGCGCGCCACGCGGCGGCATCGACGGGTCGCGCGCGCCGCACGTTGAAGTCGCAATAGGGACAGATTCGATCGCAATAGGGCCAATGGACGTAAAGGCCGAAACCGGCGTCGGCGTCGACAGCAAGCGGTCGGTTAGGCAGGGCCACCGAAACAGGCATCCAACAGTTTCTGGAACGCCACCGCGCGGTGACTGATGGTGTGTTTCAGCGCAGGGTCCATTTCGGCAAACGTGATGTCGTAGCCGTCGGGCACGAACATGGGATCGAAGCCAAAGCCTTGATCGCCCCGGGTCGGCCACACCAGGGTGCCGAACACCTTGCCTTCAAAGGTTTCGCAATGACCATCGGGCCAGCACAAGGCCAAGACGGCGGTGAAGTTGGCGCGGCGATCAGCCGTATCGCCCATCGCCTCGTTGACGCGCGACATGGCGACCATGAAGTCGCGGTCGGGGCCGGCCCACCGCGCTGTATAGATTCCGGGATCGCCGTTGAGCGCGGCAACCTCGATGCCTGAATCATCGGCCAGCGCCGCAAGTCCCGAGGCAGCCTCCGCGGCGCGGGCTTTTAGAAGCGCGTTGGCGACAAAGGTATCGCCGCTTTCTTCGGGTTCCGGCAGGTCGAGTTCTTTCGCCGACACGACCGCGCGGCCCAAAGGGCTGAGCAGGTCGCGAATCTCGCGCACCTTGCCGTCGTTGTGGCTCGCCACCACAAGGCGCGGTTCCTCAAAGCGTCGTGCCATCGCGCCTAACCCTGCTTGAGCGTCTCGTTTTGTATCTTGGCGAGATCGGCGATGCCGGATTTGGCCAAACGAAACAGCTCGTGAAACTGGTCTTCGCTGAACGGCAGGCCCTCGGCGGTGCCTTGCACCTCGATGATCTTGCCGCTCGCGGTGAGGACGAAATTGGCATCCGCTTGTGCCGTCGAATCCTCGGCGTAATCGAGATCGAGAACCGGCGTGCCCTCATAGATGCCGCACGACACCGCGGCGACTTGATCCTGCAGCGGCATTTCTTTGAGAAGGTCTTTGGCGATCAGGGTTTGCAGCGCTTGATGCAAGGCGACATAGGCGCCGGTGATGGAGGCGGTTCGGGTGCCGCCGTCGGCCTGCAAGACATCGCAGTCGACGGTGATTTGCCGCTCGCCCAACGCCTTGAGGTCGGTCACCGAGCGCAGCGAGCGCCCGATCAGACGCTGAATTTCCTGGGTGCGCCCGCTTTGTTTGCCGCGCGCGGCCTCGCGTGAACTGCGGCTGCCGGTGGCGCGCGGCAACATGCCGTACTCGGCGGTGACCCAGCCCTGTCCGGTATTGCGCAGAAACGGCGGCACGCGCTCTTCGACGCTGGCCGTGCAGATGACGTGGGTATCGCCAGCCTTGATCAGACACGATCCTTCGGCATGTTTCGCCCAGCCGGGCGTCATCGTGATCGTCCGAAGTTGATCGGGCTGTCGCCCCGAAGGACGTTGCGCCGCGTTTTCGTTTGTCATGGAAGGCCTCCCGCCGTTTCCGGCGTTCTAAAGGGCTGCCGGGCCGAGGTCCAGCGTGGTCCCCGGTTTCGTTGACATTCGCTTGGGCGATACTACATTCAGGCGCGATCCACGGCGCAGCGCCGCTTGGAAAGACCATTATGATTCAAGAGCTTAGCAAGAGAAATCGCGAGATATTCCGACGCCTCGTCGAGGCGTATATGGAAACCGGCGAACCCGTGGGCTCGGCGCGTCTTGCCGAGCGCCTCAATATCAAGCTGTCCTCGGCCACGATCCGCAACGTAATGGCCGATCTCCAGGATTCGGGCCTCTTGTATTCGCCGCATACCTCGGCCGGGCGCATCCCGACGCCGGTGGGCTTGAGCTTTTTCGTCGATGGCCTGCTTGAGGTCGGCAACGTCAGCGAGGACGACCGCGCCAATATCGATGCCGCCTGCGCGGCCACCGGGCGCAGCATGGAAGATTTAATGACCGAGGCGATCGACGGGCTGTCGGGCTTGTCGCATTGCGCCGGCCTCGTGGTGGCGCCGAAACACGACACGATGTTGCGCCATATCGAGTTCGTCGGGCTGTCGCCGACCCGCGTGTTGGTGGTGTTGGTGAACGAAGACGGCCAGGTGGAGAATCGCGTCTTGGAAACTCCCGGCGGGTGGACGCCCTCGTCGCTTGTCGAGGCCACCAACTTCGTCAACAGCAACTTGCGCGGCCGCACTTTTGGCGAACTGCAAGCCGAACTCAAAGAAGAACAACAGCGCTTGCGCCAACAATTGGACGACCTCACCGGCCAGCTGGTCGCCGACGGTTTGGCGACATGGAGCGGCGAAGACGCGCGCGCCACGCTGATCGTGCGCGGCCGTGCCAACTTGCTGGAGGATGTCAATGCGGTCGAAGATCTCGAGCGGGTCCGCGAGCTGTTCGATGCGCTGGAAACCAAAGCCGGGTTGGGCAGTTTGCTCGACCTCACCAAGGATGCCGAGGGCGTGCGCATCTTCATCGGCTCGGAAAGCAACCTCTTCAACATGGCGGGCTGTTCGGTCATTGTCGCGCCCTACACCGACAGCCGCGAACAGATCATCGGCGCCGTCGGCGTGATCGGTCCCACACGATTGAACTACGCGCGTATCATCCCCATGGTCGATTACACGGCCCGGGTACTTGGCAACAAGATCGGCCGTTGAGCCCTTTGCGACGAAGGAAACGTAATGACGAGTAACGACGACACCGCACCGGCATCGAACGACAACACCGATGAAGATGCCGCGGATCGCGCGGACGAAACCCTCGGTGCGGGCGAGGCCGGCGACGACGAGGCCGCGCCGACGTCCGAGCAGCAGATCGCCGAGCTCAAAGATCAGCTTCTGCGCGCCTTGGCCGAGGTCGAGAACACGCGGCGGCGCGCGCAGCGCGAGATTGAAGACGCACGCAAATATGCCGTTGCCAATTTCGCGCGTGACGTGCTGTCGGTTGCCGACAATTTGCGCCGCGCGCTCGACGCCGTGCCCGAGGATGCAGCGGCCAGCGAAGACCTCAAGGCACTGACCGAAGGGGTCGGGCTGACCGAGCGCGAATTACTGAGCATGATGGAACGCCACAACATTCGTAAGGTCGACTCGATGGGGCAAAAGTTCGATCCCAATTTGCACCAGGCGATGTTCGAGGCCGATACGCCGGGCGCCGACCCCGGCACCGTAATCGAGGTGGCTCAGCCGGGCTATGTCATCGGCGAACGCCTGCTGCGCCCGGCGATGGTCGGGGTCGCGAAGAAGCCGCCCAAGGCCGCACCGGCCGGTGCCGGCGACGAGGTCGACACCCAAGCGTAGGGTTTTGGCGCCCGGTCGTCGGGACCGCGAGTCTGAAA
Organism: uncultured Alphaproteobacteria bacterium; assembly: GCA_938023835.1. Taxonomy (GTDB): domain Bacteria; phylum Pseudomonadota; class Alphaproteobacteria; order SHVP01; family SHVP01; genus CALJDF01. Next base: position 1,467 of record CALJDF010000175.1, on the reverse strand, counting down.
CGCGACGGGTGGCTTAGAGCATCACCGACTGGAGGCGTTTGCGCACCGCCTTGCGGTTGACCAGTTTTTTGCGGGCCGCTTCGGGAAAGTCCGACAGCATGATGATGTTCTTTTCGACCAACACGTTGACCAAGTCCTCGACGATGCGCAGCAGCTCGGCGTCGGTCGCGGTGAGGTACGAGCGCAGGAAATCTTGTTCGCCCTGGCCCGACAAGAATGTCAGCAGTTCGGGATCGTCGGGCGCGACTTCTTCGGTGGCAAAGTCCTGCGGCTGCGCATAGACGGCCGTGATGGTGCCCTCGTCGTCTCGAAACACATAGCGCATGGCGTTCCCCTCGCTCATCTTCAAAGGCCGGGGCGCCCAAGAGACGCCCTGATCCCTCCATAGACCCGTTTTTCGGCAATGCCGCAAATCTGGGTATGGGGACATGGTAGCGCGGATCACCACCGTCGCCTTTCAAGGAATCGACGTGCTCGACGTCGACGTGCAGGTCTCGATGGCCGGCGCGGGCGGTGGGCATTTCAATATTGTCGGCCTGCCCGACAAGGCGGTGGCGGAATCGCGCGAACGGGTGCGGGCGGCGTTGGGCGCGTTGGGTCTGGGCCTGCCGCCCGAGCGGATCACGGTGAATTTGGCGTCGGCCGATCTGCTGAAAGAAGGCAGTCATTTCGATTTGCCGATCGCGCTCGGCCTGTTGGTGGCGATGCGGGTGCTGCCGGCCGACGAAATCGCGGGCTATATGGCGCTGGGCGAATTGGGCCTGGATGCCACGATTGCGCCCGTGACCGGAGTCTTGCCCGCCGCGGTGGCCGCCAATGCGCGCGACCGTGGCTTGATCTGCCCCGCGGCCTGCGGCGGGGAGGCGGCCTGGGCGGGCGAGGTCGATATTTTGGCGGCACCCTCGTTGCTCGCCTTGGTCAATCACTTCAAGGGGCATCAGGTGCTGCAGCCGCCCAAGCCCGCACCCCTGATCGACGGCGCGTGCGCGCCCGATCTGCGCGACATCAAGGGCCAGGAATCCGCCAAACGCGCGCTCGAGGTCGCGGCCGCGGGCGGGCATAACCTCTTGATGATGGGGCCGCCAGGGTCGGGCAAGTCGATGTTGGCGGCGCGCTTGCCCGGGCTGTTGCCGCCGTTGGACGCGCGCGAAACCTTGGAGGTCAGCATGGTCGCGAGCATTGCCGGGCTGTCGCGCGACGGGCGCATCACCCGCCGCCGCCCGTTTCGCGATCCCCATCACAACGCCTCGCAACCGGCCATGGTCGGTGGCGGCACCAAGGCGCGCCCCGGTGAGATCACCCTGGCGCACCTCAGCGCGCTGTTTCTCGACGAGCTGCCGGAATTCGCAGGCCCGGTGCTTGAATGGTTGCGCCAACCGATGGAGACCGGCTCGGTGTCGATCGCCCGCGCCAACACGCATGTGACGTACCCCGCGCGCGTGCAGCTCGTGGCGGCGATGAACCCGT
>CALJDF010000174.1 GCA_938023835.1 uncultured Alphaproteobacteria bacterium | reverse complement strand
TCACGCCACCATCCACGCCGTGCCCGTGTTGCGTCAGGCCAAAGGGCAGGGGGTCATCGTCAACGTGGCCTCCACCGCCGCCGTGCGTCCGCGCCCCAACCTCACCTGGTACAACGCCACCAAGGGCGCCGCAGTCAACATCACCAAGTCGCTGTCACTCGAACTCGCGCCCGACATCAGGGTCTGTGCGATCAACCCGGTGATCGGCGAAACCGCGCTGACCGAAACCTTCATGGGCGTCCCCGATACCCCGGAAAACCGCAAGTCGTTCCTCGCCGGCATCCCAATGGGCCGCTTCTCCACCCCACTGGACATCGCCAACGCCGCCTTATTCCTCGCCTCCGACGACGCCAACTTCCTCACCGGCGTCTGCCTCGAAGTCGACGGCGGCCGCTGCGTCTAACGGACCTGAATGCTCATCCTGAGGCGGCGCCTCCGGCGCCGTCCCGAAGGACGAAGGGCCTGCATGACAAACCCGATCGCCATCCACCAGATCACCCGCACCGACGCCACCCTACTCAACAGCGTCGCGCCCGATGTCTTCGATGCCCCGATCAACGCCGCGCACCTCGCGGCCTTTCTCGCCGAGCCGAACCACGCCATGTTCGTCGCCACCGACGCCGACACCGTCATCGGCCAAGCCCGCGGCATGATCCACCACAGCCCGGACGAGGCCCCGGTGCTCTAAATCGACAACTTCGGCGTTGCCCCCAGCCATCAGCGTCGCGGGATCGGTACTCGCGTGTTTGTGGCCTTGCGGGAATGGGCCAAGACGAAAGGCGCGACCACCGTGTGGCTCGCCACCGAAACCGACAACGAACAAGCCAAGGGCTTTTACACTGCCCTCGGCCTCGCCCCGACCACGGTGGCCTATTTCGAAAAGAAATAGGGCCGCCATCCCCCACCATGCTCATCCTGAGGAGGCGCCTCCGGCGCCGTCCCGAAGGACGAAGGGCGCAGCCGCTAAAACCCCATCTCGCTGCGCGACTTGTCAAAGAACGCGCGCGCCCGCGTCATCATCTCAGCGTCGTGATGATCCGGTGGGTCGTAAAACCCAAACGCGTCGGCATACACGGTATGGCTCACCAACCCGGTATCGGCGCCCCACTGATGCAGCAACAGCGCCGCCGGTTCCTTGGTCGATTTCAAAAAGTTCTCGCCCTCGAGATCGAGCATCATTTGATGCGCCGTACTCGGTGCGACCGTCGCGATGGTGCCGCCCCAGCGTCGCGTTATGGGCCGGTGGATATGCCCGCACACCACCGCCTCGATGTTGTCATAGCCGCGTACCAAATCCTCAAGCGCATCCGCGCCGCGCAGTCCGATCGCGTCCATCCACCAGATCCCGGTGCGAAACGGCGGGTGGTGCATGAAGATCAGCGTGGGCCGGTCGGGTTGGGCGTCGAGTTGTTCTTTCAGCCAGGACAATCGCGCGGCGCAGATTTCGCCGCCGGGATGCTCGTCGCGACGGGTATCAAGCCCGATCAAACGCAACGGCCACTCTTCGATGGTGTACTGCATGAACGTACCCGAACCCCAATAGGCATGATCGGGAAAGGCGGCCCGCATCGCGTCGGGCTTGTCGTGGTTGCCGGGGATCAAGAACACCGGCGCCCGTGCCGCCGCCAAGATGTCGCGCAAGGCGGCGTAGCTTTCCGGCGTGCCGCCCTCGGTCAGATCGCCGGTTGCCAAGATTGCGTCGACTGCAGGGCTCAGGTCGTTGATGCGCGCCACCGCTGCGGCCAACATCGCATTGGTCGGCACCACTTGGCCCATCAACTCGCCGTCGGGCACCACATGCATGTCGGTGATCTGTGCAATCAGCATTCGCGTTCTCCGCAAGAGAACGCGCAGTCTAACGGCCTGCGCCGGGTCTGCAATTAGCGGGGCGCGGTTTGCTCCGCCACGAACGAGTCGAACGCGCCGCACGCGTACGCCCGCATTGAGAGGACCAAGAGGGAGGAGGTTTACTCTGCCGCGACCGGTGGTGCGCGATGCGGACGTACGCGATGGGTGAACATCCGATGGTGCAGCCGGTCGATGGTGCGTGATCCGGTTTTCACGAAAAGAAACGGCAGCAGCCCATGAACGAGACAGGCCAGGCCGCCAAGGATCATCGCGACCCCAAAGCCGCTCGCCATGGCCAGATGCTCTGCGTAGGTCTCGCCGACCGACGCCGGGTGATCGGTGAAGGTTCTCTTCAACATGGCGCGGAGAATAGCCGCGCTGTTGCCCAAATTCTTTGCATTTCCACCCCGAAACGGGCGAAATAAAGCAAAATATTTGCTAATAATAACTTAATAAGGGTATTATTTTGCGCATGAATGAGATCGATCGCAAAATCCTTGCCGCGCTCCAGGAAGACGCCGGCCGGTCGGTTGCGGAGATCGCCGCCGCGGTCGGTCTTTCCCAATCGCCCTGCTGGCGCCGCATCCAGAAACTCGAGGCAGACGGGGTGATTCAGCGCCGCGTGGCGCTGCTCGACCCGACCCAACTCAACGTGGGGGTCATCGCTTTCGTGGCCGTACGCACCAATCATCACGACCCCGAATGGCTCGAAACCTTCGCCCAGGTGGCCCAGGACATCCCCGAGATCGTCGAGCTCTACCGCATGTCGGGCGAGGTCGATTACATGCTGCGCGTCGTGGTACCGGATATCGCGGGCTTCGATGCCGTCTACAAAAAGCTCATCGCCCGCGTGCCGTTGTCGGACGTCACCTCCAGCTTCGCGATGGAGCAAATTAAATCCACCACGGCACTTCCCTTGGATTACGTCTAGATCACCCCTCGCTTGACTCCCCGCTCCTTGGGCGGTTCGCTACGCCCTTGGGGTTGGGGAGAAGACCATGGCTGTTGCGGAAGACATCACCCACGTCGAGGCGCCGCGCGTCAAAATGCGGCCCGAGGAATTGACGCCCGAAGCCACGGGGGCGCTGACCAACGTGCTGCAAACCCTGTTGCAGATCGAATGTAACAAGCAGCAAGTCAAAGAAGTCTACGTTCACTTCCCGACACCCGAAGAAAACAAAGAAGCGGCGCGCGAACGCGGGCTGCAAGGTCGCCGCATCGAAGAGGTTGCCGCCAACCTGCAGGCCCTCGGCACCGATCCCAATCCCGGCATCGCCGCGGGCCTCAAATCGCTCGCCGGCACCGCGCACCGCCCGCCGATGTTCAAAACCGACATCGGCGACTGGAACGAGTTTCTCATGTTTCGCTATTTGCGCGACCGCGCGCAGGCGTCGTGGGCACTCGGCTATATCGGTACCGACTACGTGCCGTTTGCCGTCACGGTGTCGCGGCTCTACATGCACGCCGCCCTCGGGACCCAACGCCCGACCGAGTATTGC
>CALJDF010000173.1 GCA_938023835.1 uncultured Alphaproteobacteria bacterium | reverse complement strand
AAACAGCGCCAATTCGATCGCCCGGTTCTGGCTATGGGCGGCACCTGCCGCATCGTCCGCCGCAACTTGCCGCGACAGCAGCGGCAATAGCGCGGTGCCAACGGCGATCCCGATGACGCCCAGAGGCAATTGGTTCACGCGGTCGGCAAAATAGAGAAAGGAGATCGATCCCTCGGGCAACAACGAGGCAATGATGATGTCGGTCAGCAAATTGATCTGCACGACACCGGCCCCCACCGCCGCCGGCAACATGAGCCACAGCAACTCGCGCACCCGCGGCGTGAGGCGGGGTCGCGGCAAGCGCAGCCGGTAACCCGCGCGTGCCAACGCAATCGACACCCAAACGAACTGAATCGCGCCGGCCGTGGCGACGCCCCACGCCAGGGAATGGCCGGGCGTTTCAAACGAGCGTGCCGCGAGGCCCAAAAAGGCGATCAAGGTGAGGTTCAACAAAATGGGTGTCGCGGCAACCGTAGCAAAACGCCCGACGCTATTCAGAATGCCCCCCGCGAGGGACACCAAACTGATGAACAAAAGATAGGGAAAGGTCACCCGCGTCAGCGTGACCGTCAGATCGAATTTACCCGGCTCGTCGATGAAGCCCGGCGCGAGGCCGTACATGGCGAGCGGCATCAGGATCTGTAGAACGGTGACGAACACGAACAGCGTCAGCAGCAAGACCGCCAGCGCCTGTTCGGCAAAGGCCTGCGCTGCAGGCTTGCCCTCGCGTTCGAGAATGCCGGAAAACAGCGGCACGAAGCCTGCGTTGAACGCCCCTTCGGCGAAGAGGCGGCGAAAGAAGTTAGGCAGTTTGAACGCCACAAAAAAGGCGTCGGCGACGGGCCCGGTACCCAAGATCGCCGCAATCAAGATGTCGCGGGCAAACCCCAAGATCCGGCTGATCAGAGTAAAACCGCCGATCGTCGCAACGGCGCGAGCCAGGTTCATTGGCGGGCTTTCCCTAGAAACCGTCGGATCATGGGCATTTGGCGTTCAAGGGCATCCTGCTATCGTGCGGATATTTAATTGACCACATCGGCTCCCCGCATTGAATAGCAAAAGCCCCGGCGGCATCACGCTGCTGCTGATCTTGGCCGCATTGTCGGCTTCCGCGCCGATGTCGGTGGACATGTATTTGCCCGCCTTCCCGGCGTTGGCCCAGGACTTGATGACCGATTCGGGACAAGTCCAACTGACCCTGAGCGCCTTTCTCTTAGGCTTCGCGTTCGCGCCCATCGTGTGGGGCCCGTTGTCGGATCGCTTTGGCCGCAAACCCATTTTGTATGCGGGCTTGGCCATTTTTGTCGCGGCCTGCATCGGCGGCGCCTTGAGCGCGTCGATCGACATTCTGATCGCGTTTCGGTTCTTGCAGGCCGTGGGCGGGTCGGCCGCGGCGTCTTTGGCGCGTGCAATCGTGCGCGACCGCTACGACCGCGAAGAAGCGGCGCGCACCTTGTCGCTCTTGTTTGTGGTGATGGCGATTGCCCCCATGGCCGCGCCGATTCTCGGCGGCCAAGTGTTGGTCTTCTTCGGCTGGCGCGCGATCTTCTGGGCGCTCGCCGGGTTTGGTGTGATGTGCTTGGCGATCACCGTGTATCCCTTGCGCGAAACGCTGCCGTCGGCACGCCGCACCCGTCATGACGTCAGCGAGATGGCCAAGTCCTACGGGGCGCTCGTCCGCAACAAACGCTATCTCGGCTACGCCTTTTGCCAGGGCCTGAGTTTCGCCGGGATGTTCGCCTATATCGCGGGCTCGCCGTTTGTCGTGATCGAATTGTTCGGCATCGCGCCCGAGCTCTACGGCTTTTTGTTTGCCGCCCACGTCATCGCCCTCATGGTCGGCAGCTTCGTCAACAGCCGCCTCGTGACCCGCATCGGCGTCGATCGCATGCTGGCCGCCGGAACCATCGGTATTGCGGTGGGCGGCGTGTTGGTTTTTCTCGCGGGCGCGTTCGTGGTGCCGCTCGCCGTATTCATTGGTGCGGTCGTCGTGATGATGTTGTTCGTCACCATGATCGGGGCCAACGCAACCGCCGGCGCGCTCAGCGAGTTCCCCCACATGGCGGGCACCGCATCGGCCTTCCTCGGCATGATGCAATTCGCGGCGGGTGCCGCGGCCGGTGCCTTGGTCGGGGTGTTTCACGACGGGACCGCAATGCCGCTGGTCGTCGTGATGATGGCAAGCGGGCTCTTAGCGCTTGTTGTACGGGCAACGCTCCTGCGCCAGCGCCCCGCCGCGGCCTAACGGTTACTCGGCCGCCGCCGTTGCCAATGCCGCCCGCTCAGCGCCTTCGCGTAACGCAGCAAGGATTTGAGCGCGAATCTTGTCGCGCTTGCCTTCGTGGGTGATTTTCAAGCCGAACACATCCTTGACGTAAAAAACATCCACGGCGCGTTCGCCGTAGGTCGTGATTTGCGCACTGGCAATCGAGAGGCCGGCGCCCGAAATCGCGCGCGTCACGTCATACAAGAGACCGGCGCGGTCGAGCGCGTTGATCTCGATGACGGTGTGAACATGCGACGCGTTGTTGTCGATCAAAACTCGCGGTTGCACAGAAAACACCTTCGCGCGTTCCGGCCACCGATTGGGCTGCCGCGCCAAGGCATCGGTTAGGTTCAATCGGCCATCGAGGACATTCTCGATGTTTTTGCGGAGTCGCTCGCGCTTGCCTTGCCCCGCGAACGGGCGACGTTCGTGGTCCTGCAGCCAAAACGTGTCGATGGCCATACCATCGGACGAGGTGTGAATCCGAGCATCGACGATGGTTGCGCCGGACAAGGCAATCGCCCCGGCAAGCTGTGAAAACAGCCCGGGGTGATCGTGCGTATAGACAGACAACTCAGTGACCGCACGGAAGTCGTCGACGTGACTGCCGATTGCCAGTTGCTGTGCATTCGCTTCGGCGTCGCGAATCAAAGCCGCGTGGCGCGCCTGGGTCGCGGTATCAAGACCAAGCCAGTAGGGCCGATAAAAACGTTCGGCATGCGCATCGAATGCGCCCTCGGGCCAGCCCAGTTCTTTCTGTAAGGCCGCAACGGCCTCGTCTCGGCGACCGGCACCGGTGCGTTCGTCGTACACACCGGTGATCGCATCTCGAGTCGCGTTGTAAAGGTCGCGCAGCAGCTCACCCTTCCAGCCGTTCCACCGCCCCGGCCCGACCGCGCGAATATCGGCAACGGTGAGAATCAACAAAAGACGCAGACGTTCGACGCTTTGCACTTGCTCCTTGAAGTCCAGCACGGTCTTCGGATCGTGCACGTCGCGCTTGAAGGCGGTGTGGCTCATCGAAAGGTGCCAGCGCACCAGCCAGGCGGCAGTTTCAACCTCGTCGGCGTCAAGGCCAAGCCGCGGACCAAGCTCGTGCACAACCTCTTCGCCCAACGCCGAGTGATCGCCCCCGCGGCCCTTGGCAATATCGTGCAGCAACACTGCGACATAGAGAACGTGGCGCGACTGAATCTCGTTGACCAAGGTACTCGCCAGCGGATGGTCGGCTTTGAGCTCGCCGGCTTCGATTTGGCTGAGAACGCCGATCGCCCGGATAGAATGTTCGTCGACCGTATAGACGTGATACATGTCATGCTGCATTTGAGCCACCACGCGCCCGAAGTCGGGCACAAACTGCCCCAGCACGCCGGCTTCGTTCATGCGCCGCAGCGTCTTATCCGGCGATTTTCGGCTGGTCAGAATCTTCAGAAAAAGCGCGTTGGCATCGGCACCCTGGCGGACGTCGTCGTCGATGCGCTTGAGCGCCCGCGTGATGTATTTGAGGGCGTCGGGGTGGATGTCGCGGTCGTACTCTTGGGCGACCGCAAAGAGCCGCACCATCGCGATGGGATCGTTTTCGAAAGTTGCGGGATCGGCGACGGTAAGACGACCGCCTTCATCGACAAAGCCATCGAGTTCACGCCGGAACAGGGCAAGCCGAGAGAGCGCGAGTACGGGTTTGCGGCGCTGTTGGTTTTCGAGGCTCGCGCAAAATATGCGGGTCAGGTCGCCGACCTCTTTTGCAACCAGATAGTAGTGCTTCATGAACCGTTCGACGCTTGAGGTATACCCTTTGTCGCGATAGCGCAGTTGCCGACTGATGTCAGGTTGCACATCGAACGTGAGGCGCTCCTCGGCGCGACCGGCGGTGTAGTGCAAGGTGCACCGCACGGCCCACAAATAGTTCTCGGCGCGGCGAAAGCGGTGCAGCTCCGCCGCCGTGAGAACGCCGATGTTGACCAGGCCCTCGATATCGCGCGTGTCGTAAACGTATTTGGCGATCCAAAACAGCGTATGCAGATCGCGCAACCCGCCCTTGCCGCCTTTGACGTTCGGTTCCACGAGATAACGCGAATCACCCAAACGTTTATGACGCTCGTTGCGTTCGGCCAACTTCGCTTCGACGAAGTCGTGGCCGGTGCCCTCGATGACCTCGTGGGAAAAGCGGCTGTGTAGATCGTCAAACAAGGCGCGATCGCCCCACACATACCGTGCCTCGAGGATCGCGGTGCGAATGGTCACATCGCTTTTCGAGAGTCTGATGCAGTCGTCCACCGAGCGGGTCGATTGTCCGACCGTCAAGCCGAGATCCCAAAGGAAATAGAGCAAGTACTCGACGACCTGCTCGCCCCAGGCCGTGATCTTGTAGGGGTGAAGAAACAGGAGATCGACGTCCGAATAGGGCGCCATTTCGGATCGGCCATAGCCGCCGACCGCAACCATCGACAAACGCTCTTGCGCCGTCGGGTTGGTCGCACGGTAGACATCGAGCGAAGCATGGTCGTACACCACGCGCACGATTTGATCGATCAAGAAGGCATTGGCGCGGGCGGCTTCAAGGCCGGCGCGGTTGGCTTCGAAGCGCGCTTGGATGGCGCGGCGGCCGCGCTCCAAGACCTCGCCGACCAAGGCCAGAACCGCCGCCCGCGTCTTTGTGCTGCGGGCCGAGTCCTGCGCCGCGATTTCAGCTATCGCGGCGACGAGCGCGCGCCGGTCGATGATGTCTCGCTGTGCGGTAATGTTGGCCATAATTCCGAAGCGCGGCACACGGGGGCCGCATTGACCTCAAGATAGGCGCGGTACGGTACCGCTGCACGCGAAAATCGGCCCCGTCGCTTTACCCCACGCCTAGCCGGGCTATAGGCTGACGCGCCGCTTGGGCAAGAGGGAGGTCCACCGCATGAATTCGTCCGCCGCGCCGGCACGTTCGCTCGCCTTTCCGCTCGTCCTCTTGGTGGGTGGCGGCATCATTTACGCGACCTTCTTTTCGGCCAACCGGATCGCGGTCGACGGTGGCGTGCCGTCGATGGCGTTGGCCTTTTGGCAGTCTTTCTTTGGCGCCGCTGGGCTCCTTGTGGTCTCGCTGCTGCTCCGAGACCTGCCCAAGCTGAGCGCGGCGCATCTGCGGCAATACGGCTTCACTGCGATTTTCAGCTTCTCTATTCCGCTTGTAGCGTTGACCTTCGCGGCGCCCCAATTGCCGGCCGGGTTGCTGACCCTGACCCTCACGTTGACGCCCGCGCTGACCTACATCTTCGCGTTTGTCGCGCGGCTCGAGCGGTTCAACGTCTGGAGTACCGGCGGGCTGATCGTCGGCCTCGCCGGTGTGATCTTGATCGTGCAGCCCTGGACGTGGGGCGATCTCGGCGGCGACGTCTCCGGCGTGTGGTTTCTCGTCGCGCTGATCGCGCCGCTCGGCTATGCCGTCAACAACGTGGTGGTGGCGCTCATTCGTCCAGCCGAATCGACGACCTTGCAGCTTTCCACCGGCGTCTTGGTGTTCGCCACCGTGGTGATGTTCCCCTTCATGTGGGCCATCGACGGGCTCTACTTCTTCGAAGGGGCCACGACCGGCGGGATCGGCGGGACCGTTTGGGCGGGGGTGACCGATATCGTGATCTTCCTCGTGTTGTTCGAGGTCATTCATCGCGCCGGGCCGGTGTTCTTTTCGCAGTTCAACTACATCGTGCCGGTGGCCGGCATCATTTGGGCCTTCATTATCTTTCAAGACAGCTTTGCCCCCATCGTGTGGCTAGCGATCGCGTTCATGGCGGTCGGGCTGTTCCTTGCCAATCGCGGCACCAACCAATCGATTCGAGAACGCGAAGCCGAACAGGCGACGAAGGGATAAAGATTGAGCGATTACAACGCGACCATCGGCGAACCCGGCGCCCGCACCCCCCGAGAGGTGCCCTCCCTTTTGGTGCCGTGGCTGTTGTTGATTGGCGGCGCCTCGATCTACGGAAGTTTCTTTAGCGCCAGTAAGTTCGCCGCCGACGGCGGTGTGCCGTTTATGGCCTTTACCTTTTGGCAATCGGCGATCGGCGGCGCCGTTTTGCTGGTCATTGCTGCGCTCACCGGCAACCTGCCGCGCATGCGGCGCGACCATTTGATGTCCTATGCCGTGACGTCGTTGCTCGGCGTCGTTCTGTCGGTGATCGTGTTGGCGTTCGTCGCAAGCAAACTACAAGCCGGCGTCATCACACTCGCCATCACCCTGACCCCTGGGATGACGTATTTGTTCGCCGTCCTCGCCCGCGTTGATCGCTGGCGCATGCTGAGCCTGTTGGGTCTCGCCCTTGGCCTTGCCGGGATCGCGTTGTTGGTGATCCCCAGGGGCGGGCTCCCGAGTGGCGATTCGGCGTTGTGGGTCATCTTGCTGATAGTTGTACCGGTGTGTTTTGCCGCCAACAACGTCTTTGTCGCGGTGGTGCGCCCCCCCGAAGCCACCTCGATCATGCGCGCCACCGGGTTGGTGGTCGGCGCCGCGATGATCTCGTTCGTCTTGATGATGGCGACAGACGGGTTCTTTGCGTTTTGGGACGTTCCCGGGATGGGGTTTTGGGGCGTCGTATGGGCCGGCGGGATCAACAGCATCACGTTCTTCTGCATGTTCGAAATCATCCGGCGCGCAGGCCCGGTGTTCTTCGCGCAATACAACTACGTCATCGTGATTGCCGGTTTGGTCTGGTCGCAGCTGATCTTCAACGAGTCGCTGGGAACGTGGTTCTGGCTCGCCTTTGCGGCCATGCTGGCCGGTCTCTACTTCGCCAACCTTGGTGCCAAACGCGGCATGCAAGAAGCCGCCGCCGAATAGGACGATGAACACCACGGCCCCGGCTCCGGCGGGCCTGCTTCTGCCGACATTCTTGTTGCTGGTCGCAGGCGCCGCCTATGGCAGCATCCTGGCGGCCAATCGGATAGTCGGCGAGGCCGGCTTTGAGGTCATCCCCTACATGTTTTGGCAAGCCGCCTTGAGCGGTGTTTTGGTCACCGCCGTCAACCTCGCGCGCGGCGCGCGGGCCAGTTGGCGTCCCAAGCATGCCGGGCATTACGTCGTCTCGGCGGCGTTCGGCATGTTGCTGCCGTTCGGCGCGCTGAGCGTGGTCGCGACCAAACTACCGACCGGGGTGCAAACCCTGGTCGTCACCTTGGTGCCGGCCATTACTTATGCGATGGCGTTTGCGCTTCGGGTCGAACCGTTCCGCGCGATGAGTGTGGCCGCACTGGCGTTGGGTTTTGTCGGGGTGTTGATGATCGCTCTGCCCGAAAGCAGCTTGCCCGACCCCGCCGCAGTGATTTGGATCTTGCCCGCTTTGATCGCACCCCTGGCGGCCTCGACCAACAACGTGCTGGTCGCCACCCTGCGCCCTCCGGATTCCGATTCGCTCACTTTAGTGGGTGCCGTT
>CALJDF010000172.1 GCA_938023835.1 uncultured Alphaproteobacteria bacterium | reverse complement strand
AACGGCTGTATGGCGAGGATGCCGCCAAGGTACGCTCGGACGCATTGGTTCATCTTGATGTCGGCAAAGATGGGCCAAACGGCCTCTTGGCGCTGGGCAGTTACGAACCTGATCGTTTTCATCCCGGCCAGGGCACGGAATTGCTCGGGTTCATGGCACGCGCGATCACCGGATCACTGCGTGCCGGGCTCAATGCCGCCTGACACGTCGTTGGCGGGCTTACCCGCCGCCGCCGACGCCGCCACGGCGGCAGACGACTTTCTCGCTTCGCTCGCCAACGAGCGGCACTATTCCCCCCACACCGTCGCGGCCTATCGCCGAGACCTGGAGGCGTTTTTCGGTTTTGCCCAAGGGCATCTCGGCGCGCCACTGGGCCTTGCCGATGCCGAAGCGTTGGCGGTGTCGGACTTTCGCAGCTATTTGTCCCAGCGTCGGCGCGACGGAATCTCTAGCGCGTCTTTGGGCCGCGCCCTTTCGGCGCTGCGTAGTTTCTTCCGCTATCTCGAAAAGAACGATCTCGCCTCGAACCAAGCGATCCGCCTGGTCAAACGGCCCAAGGTCCCGCACGCAGTACCCAAACCACTGAGCACCGAGGCCGCAATGGCCAGCCTCGATACGGTAGAAACACTCGACATCGCGCCCTGGGTGGCGGCACGCGATACCGCCATCCTGACGCTCTTGTATGGCTGCGGGTTGCGCATCTCGGAGGCGTTGGGCTTGCAGCGTGGCAACGCCCCGTTGTGCGACGCCATGCGTATTGTCGGTAAAGGCAAAAAGGAACGCGTGGTGCCGGTGTTGCCGATCGTGGCGGACGCGGTCGATGCCTATGTCGCGCTTTGCCCCTTCGAGTTACCCGCCGACGGCCCGTTATTCATTGGGGTGCGCGGCAAACGCCTGAATGCCGGCGTGGTGCAGCGCCAAATGCGTCATGTGCGAATGGCGCTGGGCCTCCCCGATACCGCGACGCCCCACGCGTTGCGTCATAGCTTTGCGACGCATCTCCTATCGAGCGGCGGCGACCTGCGTAGCATTCAAGAATTGCTGGGGCACGCCTCACTATCGACGACGCAGCGCTATACCGAGGTCGACACCGATCAACTGCAACGGGTTTATCGGGCGGCGCATCCCAGGGCCAAAGCCGGCTGAATTAGTCGGTCGTTGGTTCGGCCTGTTCGGCCGAGGATATGCCGCCCCCGATCTTGGGCAGCGCATCGGTCAGCCAAGCAGTCGCGGCGGCATCCCTGTTGAGGACGGAGTCCAGAAACGCCGTTGTGGTGGACCTGATGATCGCCCAGTGACGTTCGTCCGTGGCTTTGGCCGCGCCGCGGCGTAAACCGCCAAACACCATATGATCGCCACCACCGAGAATGACGAGATATTTTTGCGCGTTGTGAATGCGGTCATAGGCGTTGCGCCGCTCTTCCGGGCGCGTGTCGACGACGGCGCCGCGGTCTTTGGTACCGGTCATGTGGAGCGTCGGAATATGGATGGTGTCGAAGGCGTCGGGCCGCTGGTTGCGAAACGCCGTCGCGCTCAACGCAATCGACGCGACCAGGCGTGTGTCCCCGTAGTTGATCGGCGACACACCTCGCGGATTGAATGTGATCCCCGCGGAAGCGAGCGCCGTGAATGCCCCAAACGAATGCCCCGCGACGGCAAGACCACCAGGATCAATGGACAATGGCCTCGATCGAACGTTGAGAGGTCCGGCAAGTATCTGGTCGATCGCGAACCGTACGTCCAGGGGTCGGTCAAGGGCGGTTTGAGGGTCTGCCGCAGCGCGCTGCATCGCACGCTGGCCTTCAGTCGGGGGCTTGCCCTGCCAGATGCGGACATCGCCGGCGGCATGCTGGAGGTGGACCGCCACTTAGCCATTGCTGGCCCAATGACGACCGAGATAGGCCAGCCCCTCGCGCGACCCGCCCAGCCCGTGCGAAACGATGACGACCGGCAGGGCGCCGTCGGCATCACGCGGCGCATAGATCTTCACGGGAACATCGCGGTCGCGAGCGGCGTCGTGCCAGGCCATCTTGGCCTCATGCACCCGGTGCGGCCCGACGTCGGTTTTGTAAAGCTCGGGTTCCGCGGCGGTGATCGTGGCGGGCCAGGCCGCCGCCATGCCAAGAACGAGGGCGAAGAGGACTCTCATCACTCCCTCACGGGTGTGACCAGGTAAACCTGTCGCCGCCTACATATGAATGGCGTGACCGGCGACTGCGAGGGCGGCTTCTTTGACGCCTTCGGACAAGGTTGGGTGGGCATGGACGGTGGCGGCAATGTCCTCCGCCGAGCCGCCGAATTCCATGCACAGAACCGCTTCGTGGATCAACGTGCCGGCCTCCGGCCCGATGATATGCACACCAAGGACCGCATCGGTGGTGGCGTCGGCAAGAACCTTGATGAATCCATCGGTGGCGCCGCTAACCTTGGCGCGCGAGACCGCGGAGAACGGGAATTTGCCGACGTTGTAATCGATACCGGCGTCTTTGAGACCTTCTTCCGAGCGGCCGACGGTGGCGACTTCGGGATGGGTGTAGACCACACCCGGCACCTTGCCGTAATCGATCGCGGCGTATTGTCCGTGCAACTTTTCAACGCAGACAACGCCGTCTTCGGACGCTTTGTGCGCGAGCATCGGGCCCAAGATAACATCACCGATGGCATAGATGCCGTCGGTTGAGGTTTTGAAGTTTTCGTCCACGGTGATGAAACCGCGCTCGTCGCGTTTGACACCGACGGCGTCGAGCCCGAGGCCATCGGTGCAAGGTTTGCGACCGATCGAAACCAAGACGACGTCGGCCTTGAGGTCTTCCGCGTCGCCGCCCTTCGCCGGCTCGACCGTGAGGGTGACCCCGGTCTTGTTCGACTTCGCTGCCGTGACCTTGCTGCCGAGCTTGAAGGTCAGACCCTGCTTTTTTAGGACGCGCTGCAGATGCTTGGCGGTCTCGGCATCCATCCCCGGGACGATACGATCGAGGAATTCAACAACCGTGACCTCGGCGCCAAGGCGGCTCCATACCGACCCCATCTCCAATCCGATGTAACCACCCCCGACGACGATCATTTTCTTGGGCACCGATGACAGCGACAGCGCGCCGGTGGAGGAGACGATACGTTTCTCGTCGATCTCGATGCCTGGCAGACCGACCACTTCGGACCCAGTGGCGATGATGATGGTTTTGGCCGTGAGCTCCGTGGCGCCCTTGGTGCCGGCAACCGAGACCTTGCCCGGTGCGGTGATGGTGCCGACGCCTTCCACCGACGTGATCTTGTTCTTCTTGAACAAAAACGCGATGCCTTTGGTGAGCTCGCCAACCACCTTGTCTTTGCGCGCCAGCATCGCGGCGAGGTCCAGCGTCACATTGCCGGTCTTGATGCCGTGTTCAGCAAAGTCGTGTTGCGCTTCGGCGTAAAGCTCGGAGCTTTGCAGCAGGGCCTTGGAGGGGATGCAGCCGACATTGAGGCAGGTGCCGCCAAGGGTAGACCGGCTTTCGACAACAGCCACGGTACTGCCCATTTGGGCGGCGCGGATCGCCGCGACATAGCCGCCGGGGCCGCCGCCAATCACTACGATGTCGAAATTCGTCTCCACGGTACCGTCCTTTTTTCTAGGGCTGCCGACGTTGCCATACCAAATGCGCCGCGCTATCGCCGCCACCGGCTTTTTCGGGTTTGGTCGCAAGGATCAGGCGATCACCATTCAAGTCGATGATGCGGCTTAGCTCCTGGCCAACCCAATTGGGGAAATAGCTGGCATCCGGATAATGGAACACCGTGTCGCCGCGCTTTTCATAACGACCGGCATAGGCCACGAAATGTTCGGCGCCGCGCTGGCGTTCTTCGGGCGTGCCGTAGATATCGCCTGACTCGAACGGCGCGCGATCACCCGGCATCAGAATGGCTTGCATATAGCCGTCGTCGGTGTAGGTCAGGCGCCCGACGGGAGCGCTCCCGAGTGGATGCGTCACGGTACCGTCAACGGCACGGCGCTCCACCGAGACAAGTTCCCACGTGCCGACAAGGCTGTCCGCCATGATTGGCCCCGATGCCTGCCGCTACATGTCCAGCAGAATGCGCTGGGGATCTTCAATGCACTCTTTGACGCGTACCAGGAAGGTTACGGCCTCGCGGCCATCGATGATGCGATGATCGTAAGACAGCGCGAGATACATCATGGGACGAACGACGACCGCGTCGTCGACCACGACCGCGCGCTTTTCGATCTTGTGGATGCCGAGGATGGCCGACTGCGGCGGATTGATGATCGGCGTCGAGAGCAGAGAGCCGAATACACCGCCGTTCGAAATGGTAAAGGTCCCGCCGGTGAGATCTTCCATCATCATTTTGCCGTCGCGCGCACGCTTGCCGAAATCGGCGATGGTCTTTTCGATATCGGCGAATGACATCTCTTCGACATCGCGCAGCACCGGCACGACCAAGCCTTGGGGGGCCGACACCGCGACCCCGATATCGCAGTAGTTCTTGTAAACGATTTCGTCACCGTAGATTTCGGCGTTGACCGACGGCAATTCGCCAAGCGCAATGACGCTGGCCTTGGCGAAGAACGACATGAAGCCAAGGCGCACACCATGCTTCTTTTCGAACGTGTCGCGGTAATCCGCACGCAGCTTGAGCAGCGCACTCATATCGACCTCGTTGAACGTGGTCAGCATGGCGGCTGTATTCTGGGCCTCTTTGAGCCGTTCTGCGATCCGCTTGCGGAGCCGTGTCATACGCACACGCTCTTCGCGCGGGCCGCGCGCTGCGGCACTGCCGCCCGCGGCTTGGGCCAGCATATCGCCCTTGGTCACCCGACCACCTTTGCCGGAGCCGGGCACCGTCGCGGGATCAATCCCGGTTTCAGCAGCGAGCCGACGCACAGACGGGGCCTGTCCCGCGCCAAGCGGCGCCGCCGCTGCCGATGTGGCGACCGTTTTGGCGGCAGCAGGTGCAGTCGATTCTTTTGCTGCAGGCGCCGCTTTGGCCGGCGCCGCCCCCTCGGTTATAGCCCCCAGCAGGGCACCCACCTCGACGTTATCGCCCTCTGCCGCGACGATCTCGCTGATGGTTCCAGACGAGGATGCCGGCACCTCGACGGTGACCTTGTCGGTTTCAAGCTCGACGAGCGGCTCGTCCGCGGCAACCGCTTCGCCGACGGCTTTGAACCATTTGGCGACGGTCGCCTCGCTGACCGACTCACCGAGGGCGGGTACTCTGATTTCGACTGTCATGACGGCCTACTCAAACTGTTGTCGCTTCGCTAACGATCTTGGCTTGTTCGTCGAGATGCTTGCGCAAGAGCCCTGTGGCCGTGGAAGCGTGTTCGGCCCGGCCGTAATAACGAATGCGCTCGTTGCGACCGAGGGTTTGGAATATCTCTTCAAGACGCGGCGCGACGAAGGTCCACGCGCCTTGGTTCTTGGGTTCTTCTTGACACCAGACGATTTCCGCATTGGGAAAACGCCGGAGCTCTTTGGTCAGGGAGCTGTAGGGGAACGGATAGAGCTGTTCGACGCGCAAGACGACGACATTCTTGATGTCGTTCTTTTCGCGTTCTTCCCACAGGTCGTAGTAGATCTTGCCCGAGCAAATCACCACGCGCTTGATCTTGTCGTCGGCATCGACAGGGCAATCGTCCCACAACACGCGGTGAAAACTGGTTTTGCCGGCAAGGTCCGAAAGCGGCGATACCGCGAGCTTGTGGCGCAACAGGGACTTGGGCGTCATCAGGACGAGCGGCTTGCGGAAATCGCGATGCACTTGGCGGCGCAAGATGTGGAAATAGTTGGCCGGGGTGGTGCAGTTCGCGACCTGCATGTTGTCTTCGGCGCATAGCTGCAAGTAGCGCTCGAGCCGGGCGGAACTGTGTTCCGGCCCCTGCCCTTCGTATCCATGTGGGAGCAAAATCACGAGACCGCTCATGCGGAGCCATTTGCTTTCGCCCGACGAAATGAACTGATCGACGATGACTTGGGCGCCGTTCGCGAAGTCGCCAAACTGCGCTTCCCACATCACCAACGAGTTGGGTGCGGTTTGGCTGTAGCCGTATTCGAACCCAAGCACGGCAAATTCCGACAGCATGCTGTCGACGACTTCGAACTTGGCCTGGTCTGGGGAGATGTTTTCGAGCGGGATAAATCGATCTTCGGTTTCCTGGTCGATCAGCACCGCGTGGCGCTGCGAAAAGGTGCCACGCTGGGAATCCTGGCCGCTGAGCCGCACGCCGTGGCCTTCGGCCAGCAGAGAGCCGAAGGCGAGGGATTCGGCGGTCGCCCAATCGACCCCGTGGCCGGACTTGATGATCTCCTTCTTCGCTGCGAGTTGCCGGCGAATCGTGCGGTGGAGGTTGAAGTCCTCCGGCACATTGGTGAGGTTCTCGCCGATCTCGCGTAGGGTCTTTTCCCGCACCGCCGTCTTGCCGCGACGGGCATCGCCGCTGGCGGCCTTCAGCCCTTTCCAAGCGCCTTCGAGCCAATCGGCTTTGTTGGGCTTGAAGTTGGATGCGGCGCCAAAATCCTCTTCCAGTTTCGCATGGAAGGCCGCGCGGATTTCCTCGGCCTCGCCCGGTTTCAGGAGGGCGATCTTGTTTTCCAGGAAATCCGCATAAATCTCGCGCGTCGGCTTGTGATCTTTGATTTGCCGATACATGAGGGGCTGCGTGAAGGCGGGCTCATCGCCCTCGTTGTGCCCGTGACGGCGGTAGCAAAACATGTCGATGACGACGTCACGGTGGAAGGTCTGGCGGAAATCGGTAGCGAGGCGGGCGACATGCACCACCGCCTCGGGGTCGTCGCCGTTGACATGAAACACCGGCGCCTGAATGCCCTTGGCCAAGTCCGACGGATAGGGCGATGAGCGGCTGTAACCCGGCGAGGTCGTGAACCCGATCTGGTTGTTGACGACGACGTGGATCGTCCCGCCGGTGCGATAACCACGAAGATCCGAGAGCGCGAAACATTCGGCCACGATGCCTTGCCCCGCGAAGGCGGCGTCGCCGTGCATGATCACGCTAAGAACCTTGTCGCGATCGGTGTCGTCGTGTTGCAACTGTTTGGCGCGGGCCTTCCCCAAGACAACGGGGTTGACCGCCTCGAGATGCGACGGATTGGCCGACAGCGACAGGTGAACGCTTTCGCCTTCGAACTCCCGATCGGCCGAAGTGCCGAGGTGATACTTAACGTCGCCCGACCCTTGAACGTCGTCGGGATGGGCGCTGGACCCTTGGAACTCGGCGAAGATGTTGAGATACGGCTTGGCCATCACGTTGGCCAGGACGTTGAGCCGGCCGCGATGCGGCATGCCGATCAAGATTTCTTTCACCCCGGAGAGGGCGGCGCGCTTGTTGATGGCTTCGAGCAACGGAATGAGCGACTCGGCACCGTCGCAGCCGAAGCGCTTGGTGCCGGTGTATTTGAGATGCAAGAAGCGCTCGAACCCTTCGGCGTGGGTGAGTTGTTCGAGAATCTTGCGCCGCCCCTCTTCCGTGAAGTGCGGACGATAGTTGTGACCCTCGATGCGTTCCTGAATCCACGCTTTTTGTTCGGGGTATTGGATATGCATGAACTCATAGCCAATGTTGCCGCTATAGGTGAGGCGCAGCACTTTTTCGATCTCGAGCATCGTCGCGGTCTCGAGACCTAGGACGTGATCGATAAAGATCGGACGATCCATGTCCGCGTCCGTGAACCCATAGGTCGCCGGGTCGAGTTCGGGATGGGGGTCGCGCCCCTCGATGCCGAGCGGATCGAGATTGGCATTGAGGTGACCACGCACGCGGTAGGAGCGGATCAACATCAGCGCACGCAACGAATCGAGCGTGGCGGCGCGTAATGCGTCGGGGTCTGCCGCCACGGTCGGTGCCGGGGCCTCTAAGGGTTCTTCCGGCGCGACCGAGGTGACAAAGGGGCCGCCTTCGGGCGCCCAACTGGCCCCTTGCGCAGCACCCAGCGCGACAGCCGCATCATCGCCAAGGTCGGCGAAAAAGGTGCGCCAATTCGCGTCTAGCGTTTCAGGGTTCTCGATGAACCTTAGGTATTGTTGTTCGAGAAACGCGCTGTTAACGCCGGTGAGAAACGATGCACGATCCAGTTCGTTACCCATACTTTTTGGCGCGCCCCGGCGCGCCCTCCGTCAGCCGCGGTGCTAACCGCGTTTGAGCACTTCTAGAAGCGTGGTGCCAATGGCCGCCGGCGACTCGGTCACCGTGATCCCAGCGGATTTCATGGCGTCGATCTTGTCGTCGGCACCACCTTTACCACCCGATATGATAGCACCGGCGTGGCCCATCCGGCGACCGGGAGGGGCCGTGCGACCAGCAATAAAGCCCACGACGGGCTTTTTGACGGCGCTCTCTTTGAGGAGTTGCGCGCCCTCTTCCTCAGCGCTACCGCCGATTTCGCCGATCATGATGATCGATTCGGTCTGCGGATCGCCGAGAAACATTTCTAGGCAATCGATGAAATTCGTGCCGTTCACGGGGTCGCCGCCAATCCCGATACAGGTCGACTGGCCGAGCCCGGCGGCTGTGGTTTGCGCCACGGCCTCGTAGGTGAGCGTGCCCGAACGCGACACGATCCCGACCGAGCCCGCCTTGTGAATGTGGCCCGGCATAATGCCGATCTTGCACGCCTCGGGCGTGATCACCCCGGGGCAATTCGGCCCGATCAGGCGCGAGCCCGAGTTTTCAAGCGCGCGTTTGACGTTGACCATGTCGAGGACGGGGATGCCTTCGGTGATACACACGATCAGCGCGACGCCCGCATCGATGGCCTCAAGGATCGCATCGGCGGCAAACGGCGGCGGCACGTAAATCACGGACGCATCGGCGCCGGTCTGATCGACGGCGGCTGCCACGGTATCAAAGACCGGCAACCCGAGATGCTCGCTGCCGCCTTTGCCCGGGGTCACCCCGCCGACCATCTTGGTGCCGTAAGCAATGGCTTGTTCAGAGTGGAACGTGCCCTGGACCCCAGTGAAGCCCTGGCAAATAACCTTGGTGTTTGCATTGACGAGAACGGCCATCACGCAGCCTCCTTGACGGCCTTAACAATTTTCTCGGCCGCATCGCCGAGGTCGTCGCCGGTAATGATCGGCAACCCGGAGTTGGCGAGGATCTCTTTGCCCAGATCGACGTTGGTGCCTTCGAGGCGCACAACCAGCGGCACATGAAGGCTCACGTCGCGGGCGGCAGCGACGACGCCTTCGGCAATCACGTCGCAGCGCATGATGCCGCCAAAGATGTTGACGAGAATACCTTCGACATTGGCGTCCGAGAGAATGATCTTGAACGCCTCGGTGACCCGCTCCTTGGTGGCGCCACCACCGACATCGAGAAAGTTCGCGGGCGCGCCACCGAACAGTTTGATGATGTCCATGGTGGCCATCGCAAGGCCAGCCCCGTTGACCATGCAGCCGATCGAGCCATCGAGCTTGATGTAGTTGAGGTCGTGCTTTTGCGCCTCGATCTCGGCCGGATCTTCTTCGTCTTCGTCGCGCAGTTCGGCAATATCCTTGTGTCGGAACAGCGCGTTGTCGTCGAAGTTCATCTTGGCGTCGAGCGCGACGACCGCGCCGGCACCGGTGACAACTAGCGGATTGATTTCGAGAAGGCTGCAATCGGTATCCATGAACGCCTTGTAGGCCCCCATGACAAACCGCGTGGCCGCTTTGATCTGATCCCCTTCGAGGCCAAGGGAAAAGGCCACCTTGCGCGCATGAAAAGGTTGGATGCCGGCAACCGGATCGATCGTGACCACGGTGATCTTTTCGGGTGTCGCGGCCGCGACTTCTTCGATATCCATGCCGCCTTCGGTCGACGCCATGATCGAGACCCGGCTGGATGCGCGATCCACCAACATGCCAAGGTACAACTCGCGGGCGATGTCGGCACCTTCTTCGATGTAGATGCGACGCACGACGCGGCCTTGCGGGCCGGTTTGCGGCGTGACCAACGTCATGCCGAGAATCTCGCCCGCGACGGTCTTGAGGTCGTCGAGCGACTTCACGACCTTAACGCCGCCGCCCTTGCCGCGGCCACCGGCGTGAATCTGCGCTTTGACGACCCAAACCTGACCGCCAAGGTCTTGCGCGACCTTCACCGCCTCATCGACGGTGTAGGCAACCCCGCCGCGCGGCACCGCGACGCCGTATTGGGCCAAGACGCCCTTGGCTTGATACTCGTGAATATTCATGCGGGCCCTATTGTGGTGTCCGAACCGATGATTGCTTTATGCGGCTAGTCGCGCGATTACCGCCTTTTGGCGCGCGTTGCTTTTTTGCGCGGCTTCATGCTCGGATCGATCCGTTGTACTGCTTTGATCAGCCCTTTCACCGCATCCACCGAGTTCTTGAACATCTTCTTCTCGGTAGCGGTAAGGTCGATTTCGACGATCCGCTCGACACCCTTGGCGCCAATGACGACCGGCACGCCGACGTAGATGTCGCGCACGCCGTATTCACCTGTTAGATAAGCCGCACAGGGCAGCACGCGCTTTTTGTCTTTGAGATAGGACTCGGCCATCTGAATGGCCGAGGCCGCGGGGGCATAGAACGCCGAGCCGGTCTTGAGAAGGCTCACGATTTCGGCGCCGCCGTCACGAGTGCGCTGCACGATCGCGTCGATGTTTTTCTTGGTGGTCCACTTCTTCTTGATCAGATCGGGGATCGGAATACCGGCCACCGTCGAGTAGCGCACCAGCGGCACCATGGTGTCGCCGTGGCCGCCGAGCACAAAGGACGTGACATCTTCGACCGAGACCTTGAACTCCTCGGCAAGGAAATAGCGGAAGCGCGC
>CALJDF010000171.1 GCA_938023835.1 uncultured Alphaproteobacteria bacterium | reverse complement strand
ATCACGTCGCCCGAGGAAACGGCTTCGCCTTCTTTGACCAACCACTTGGCGAGGGTGCCCTCCTCCATCGTGGGAGACAGCGCCGGCATCGTAATCGAAATGGGCATCGTGGTTTCCTTAGTCGCGGTAGCAGACCGACTTGGCGGCCTGAACGATCTTGTTGGGATTGGGCAGCGCGAGGGCTTCGAGATTGGCGGCGTAGGGCATGGGTACGTCTTCGCCAGTGACCCGCACCATCGGCGCATCGAGATCGTCGAAGGCCTGTTCCATCAACACGGCGGCGATCTCCGCACAAATGCCGCAGACCGGCCAACCTTCTTCGACGGCGACGATGCGGTTTGTCTTGCGCACCGACTCGACGACGGTCGCGGTATCGAGGGGGCGCAACGTGCGCAGATCGATGACTTCGGCGTCGATCCCTTCGGCGGCAAGTTGCTCGCCTGCTTGGAGGGCATCCCGCACCGAAATGGAATAGGCCACGATGGTCACGTCGGTGCCGGGGCGTACGACGCGGGCTTTGCCGATGGGTAGGACGTAATCTTCGAGGTCGGGCACTTCTTGGCTGACGCCATAGAGGATTTCGTTTTCGAGGAAGATCACCGGGTTGGGATCGCGGATCGCGGCCTTGAGCAGGCCCTTGGCGTCGGCCGCCGAATACGGGGCGACGACCTTCAGGCCGGGCACGCTGGCGTACCAGGATGCGAAGTTTTGCGAGTGTTGCGCCGCGACACGGGCGGCGGCGCCGTTGGGGCCGCGGAAGACGATCGGGACCGGCATCGCGCCGCCCGACATATAGAGGGTCTTGGCGGCGGAGTTGATGATGTGGTCGATGGCTTGGAGGGCAAAGTTGAAGGTCATGAACTCGACGATGGGCCGCAAGCCGCGATAGGCCGCGCCTACGCCGACGCCGGCAAAGCCGTGTTCGGTAATCGGCGTATCGACGACCCGCTTGTCGCCGAATTCTTCGAGCAGCCCTTGGCTGACTTTGTAGGCACCTTGGTACTGGGCGACTTCCTCGCCCATCAAGAACACGCTTTCGTCGCGCCGCATTTCTTCCGCCATGGCGTCGCGCAAGGCTTCGCGCACCGTGATCTCGGTCATGGCCGTCCCGGCGGGGATATCGGGATCGGCGGCGATGGTCACGACCGGCTTAGCAACGGCGGGGGTTGCCACGGGCGCGGCTGCCGGCTCGGGTGTGTCGGGCGCACTCGTCGGGGCTTCGGCACCGTTGCCGCCAGACGGCGCGGCTTGGGCGCTACCGGCGTCTTCACCTTCTTCGAGCAACTGGGCGATGACGGTGTTCACCTTCACGCCCTCGGTGCCCTCGGCAACCAAGATGGTACCCAAGGTGCCTTCGTCGACGGCCTCGATTTCCATGGTGGCTTTGTCGGTTTCGATCTCGGCGATGACGTCGCCGGCGGCAACGGGATCGCCCTCGGCCTTGAGCCATTTGGCGAGGGTGCCCTCCTCCATCGTCGGCGACAGAGCGGGCATGGTGATGGCGATTGGCAAGGTCTGGGCCCCCTGGCTCTATTCCGCGGCGTCCGCGGTGATCACGATGTCGGTGTAGAGTTCTGACAGGTCCGGCTCCGGGCTTTGCTGGGCAAAGTCCGCGGCATCGGTGACGATTGCCTTGACCTCTTTGTCGATTGCTTTGAGTGCGTCTTCGCTGGCTGCGCCGCTTTCGAGGATCTGATCGCGAATGTGATCGATCGGGTCGCGCTCTTTGCGCACCTTGGTGACTTCGTCGCGGGTGCGGTATTTGGCGGGATCCGACATCGAGTGCCCGCGATAGCGATAGGTCATGGCCTCCAAGATGTAGGGGCCCTTGCCGGCGCGCATGTGTTTGACTGCCTTGGCAACGGCGTCGCGCACGGCTAACACATCCATCCCGTCGCACTCGCTGCCGGGAATGCCGAAGGCATCGCCGCGTTTGTGCAACTTGGTTTGGGCCGTCGACCGCGCGGTTGAGGTGCCCATGGCGTATTGGTTGTTCTCGATGATGTAGAGAACCGGCAACTTCCACAGCGCCGCCATGTTGAAGGATTCGTAGACCTGGCCTTGGTTGGCGGCGCCGTCGCCGAAATAGGTGAGCGTGACCTCGTTGTTGTCGAGGTATCGATTGGCCAAGGCGATCCCGGTGCCAAGCGAGGTCGAGGCGCCGACGATGCCATGGCCGCCATAGAAATTCTTGTCGCGGGCGAACATGTGCATTGAGCCGCCCTTGCCGCGCGAATAGCCGCCGATACGGCCGGTGAGTTCGGCCATGACGCCGCGCGGGTCCATCCCGCAGGCCAGCATGTGGCCGTGGTCGCGGTAGGTCGTGATGACGGCGTCTGATTCCTCGGTCGCAGCACGGGCGCCGACGACCACCGCCTCCTGCCCGATGTAGAGGTGGCAGAAGCCCCCGATCAGGCCCATGCCGTACATCTGGCCAGCCTTCTCTTCGAAGCGGCGGATGAGCAGCATGTCGCGGTAGAACTGGAGGAGCGCCTCGGGCGTCGCATCGACGCTAGATTTCGGGGCAGCCTTGCGGCGGGCCTTGGGTTTGTCGGTGGCGGGCGCTTTTGCCATGAACACTCCGATGTCGGCGGGGCGAAGGAGGCGCAATATACGCACAACCATACCGCCCTGCGAGTGTTTTGTCGTCGGGGGCGATGATGGCTAAGTGACTAGAAAAAAAAGAAGAATCGGAAATTAACTGAAAGTCAGTTAATAGATGGAACGTAAACCACGATCTCATCTTTGTGGGAAAAGCCCAGGAGCGCGCGGGCGCGCTCGTCGAGCATGTCGAGATCCAGCGCATCGGGCCGGAGCAATTGGGTGCGGTGTTCCATGCGGCGCCGCTCGGCCCGCAATTCGCCAAGATCGGCGTTGGCCACAGCGATTTCGTCGTTGAGCCGGATCCAAGCCAACAGGCCGCGATCGCCCTGCACGAAGCTGACCCCGAAATAGGCGACCATCAGAATCAGCAAGAACGGCGCGATGGCGGCGCGGGTGCGTTTCTTAACTTCGTGGGCCAATCCCATGGGGGGAGCGAATCACATGCGATTCGGGTGCGTCAACGGGTCGGGGTCATGGGGCCGCATTTTGTGACCTGGTGTGACTTCAAAGACTCAGATGTGATTCAGTTTGGAACAGAACAAGCCTTACCGGTTAGGTTGGCGGTTGATGACAGAAACAGACCCCCAAGACGCACACGCCGCCGCCGAAGCCAAGGCGTCGCAACGGCCGCGCCGCCGCTATCAAGGACCGGCGTTCTTTTCACATGGCTTTCGGCCCTTCTTTCTGTTTGCCGGGGTATGGAGTGCGCTGGCCGTTTTAATTTGGGTGCTGGCGTTTGCCGGCGCCTACGCCCTGCCCAGTGTGTTCGGTCCCCTCACCTGGCATGTCCACGAGATGGTGTTCGGCTATGCTGCGGCGGCGATCGCCGGGTTCTTGTTCACCGCGGTGCCGAACTGGACCGGGCGCTTGCCGGTTCATGGGCTGCCGTTGGCGGCTTTCGCCGGACTTTGGATCGCAGGACGGATCGTGGTGTTGTTCGGGGAGCCGGTCGGCGTATGGCCGACCGCCATCATCGATTGTTCCTTCCTGATCGTTCTCGCCCTGGTGATCGGGCGCGAGATCGTCATCGGCAAGAACCGGCGCAACCTGGTGGTGGCGGTGGTGGTGGCGCTACTCGCGCTGGCCAACATTCTGACGTACCTTGAGCCCCTGGGGCTGGCGGCGACGGGCGATCTTGGATTGCGGCTCGGGATTGGGGTGGTGATCGACTTGATTGCGCTGATCGGCGGTCGGGTCACGCCGAGTTTCACCTCGTCTTGGCTCCGCCGCCGCGGAGAAACGCCGCCGAATGTCGCCATGGCGCACATCGATCGTGTCGGCTTGGTGGCAGTGGTCGCAGCAATGGCAGCGTGGACGTTCGTGCCCGAGGCGCGCGGCGCAGGGTCGTTGCTGATCTTCGCCGGTGGGCTGACGCTCTATCGCTTGGTTCGTTGGCGCCCGGATCGCACCCGGGGTGAGCCCTTGGTGTGGGTGCTACACCTTGGCTATGCGTGGCTTGGGGTTGGACTGGTGTTGTTGGGGCTGTCGATTGTGACGGACGTGCTGCTGCCGACAGCCGCCCTGCATGCCCTCACCGCAGGCGCGATCGGCACGATGCCGCTCGCGGTGATGAGCCGGGCGACGTTAGGCCACACCGGGCGCGCCTTGACGGCGGACCGGGTGACCACCCTGCTCTACCTCTGTGTGAGCGCCGCAGCGATCTTGCGCGTGCTGTCGCCGGTTTTGGGGGGCATGGAGATTGCCGCGCTGCATGTGTCGGCAACGCTGTGGATAATCGCGTTTGGCGGATTCGCTGTGGCCTATGCGCCGATGTTCTTTGCGTCGCGGGCGGATTCGAGCACCTAGAACTCTCGCAGCAACCGGCCGTAGCCTTCGATCTTGTCGTCGAT
>CALJDF010000170.1 GCA_938023835.1 uncultured Alphaproteobacteria bacterium | reverse complement strand
CGGCTGATACATATGAAATTCATTGCCATATAAGTCGACGAACCGCGCGGTCACACCCCACGGCTCGGCCATCGGCGCGTCGTTGAAGTGGACGCTGCGGGCTTTCAACGCCTCATCGGAAGCAACGCAGTCGTCGGTCTCGACCACAAAAACGGGTGACTTGCCGAAGCCGGCGTCGGCCGCCGACTGCGGGCGCTGATCAAGAACGAGCGTGAGCTCGTGTTGGTCGGGCGATGACACCGTGAGCCACCGTGTTCCGTCTGCATAGGTTTCGTCTTGCCGGCGAACAAAACCGAGTTTTTCGGTGTACCAATGACAGGCTTCATCGCAATCCGCGACGTGGACGGTAACTTGGCTGATGCGGAGCATTAGTTGCCTGTCGTCGGCTGTTGGCGCTCGGTCAAAATCGGATTGCCTTGTTCGTCGCGACGGACTTCCCCGACAACCCGATTGGGCTGAAGGAATCGCTTGAACATATAGTCGTCGCGAAGTTCAAATTTCGGGATGATCTCGGCGCACGCACCAAGCAGGAGAGGGGCGCCTAGGAGTATCACGATAACCCAGCGCCTTTTGGCGGGGCGGAACCTTTTCATTGGCCGCCTGATCGGGGCAAAGTCGGGCCTAGCAGGTGAATTTTTCATCTCGCCGATCTTGCCATTGTGCGCTGCCAGCCAGCAATGGGCCAAAGAAGAATAACCGCGTCGCGCAATCTTTTGAGGAGTCCAGAGTGTCCGAACCATACGAAATGGCGGCCCACGAGTTGATCCAAGCCTATCGCAAGCGTGATCTCACGCCGCGCGAGGTTATCGACAATGTCTTGGGTCGGATGGCCGAGGTTGAACCGGTTCTGAACGCGTTTTGCTGGCGCGATGATGAGCGCGCGCGCGGCGCCGCCGACGCGTCGACGGAATGCTGGGCGGCGGGGAATCAAAAAGGCGACCTCGACGGTATCCCTGTTTCGATCAAAGACCTGATCGATGTCGCCGGGATGCCGACACGCTATGGCTCCGCGGCCAGTCCTGACACGCCGGCAAATGCCGATGCGCCATGTGTCGTGAACCTGCAGCAAGCCGGCGCCGTCGTCCTGGGCAAAACCACGACACCGGAATACGGCCACAAAGGGGTGACGGATAGCCCGTTGACCGGGATCACGCGCAATCCCTGGAACACCGACATGACGACCGGCGGGTCGAGCGGTGGCGCGGCGGCCGCCTTGGCGTCAGGCATGGGACCGATGGCGATCGGGACAGACGGGGGCGGGTCGTGCCGCAAACCAGCCAACTACTGCGGCTTGGTTGGCATGAAGCCCTCCTTGGGGCGGGTTCCGCTTGCGGCGACCGGGGGGTTCTGGCCGCTCTCTTCGCCCGGGCCCATGACACGCACCGTTCGTGACGCGGCGACCCTTCTTGGGGTCATGGCGCGCCCGCACACCAATGATCCCTTTGTTCTTCCCCCGATCGATCTCAACATCGATGACGACGCTACCCTAAAGGGACTCAGAATTGCCCATTGCGTTGAGCTGGCGGGCGCCAATGCGCGCCCGGAAGTCAGCGCCGCGGTGGCACAACAATTCCCGGTGTTTGCCGAGCTTGGTGCCGAGCTAGAGAGCGCCGAACCCGATGTCGATGATCCCATGCCGTTCTATCGGACGCTCCTCGACAGTGGCTCGGCCCTCTACGCCTCAACGTGGTCCGATGCCGACCTGGCGCTGGCGGATCCGACCTTTCGAGAAGGGATCGAGCGGGGCAGGGCGCTGTCCGCGTTAGAGTTGCGCGCGGCCTATCAACAGCGCGGCGCTTTTGCGGCACAGATGGCCGCGTTTTTCGAGCGGTATGACCTTCTCGTCCTGCCGTGCAACCCGACCACCACCTATACGCTCGGGATGCGGGAGCCACCGAAGGAGCCGACCGATACCTGGCCGGTCACGGTGTGCTTTACCGCGCCGTTCAATATCACCGGCCAACCGGCGATCACGGTCCCGTTTGGTCAAATAGCGCAGGGGCTGCCGCTCGGCCTTCAAATCGTGGGCCGGTATGGCCGTGATGATTTGGTCCTACGGGCGGCGGCAGCCTTCGAGGCAACGACCGGACGCGCCAACCAAATGGTGACGCAGGTCGAACTCCCCCGCCCCGCATCGGATTGATATATAGTCCGGCCAAACAGGAGTTGTGGGCATGAGTGTTCAAGAAGAAAGCGGTCTCAACGATCTCGGCATTGCGCGGGATATCGATATCTTCCACCGCCTCGCGGACTGGAAGGGCCTCGAGGTCGTAGATTGCGGATGTGGCGCGGGCGGTCTGGCAGGCGCATTAGCCAAACGGGGTGCGGTGGTCACCGGGATCGAACCCGACCCGGTCCAAGCGGAAAAGAACAGGGCGGCAGACACGGTGCCGGGCGTTACCTTGTTGGAGGCGCCGGCGCAGTCCATTCCGCGCGAAGACAATAGCGTCGATGCGGTCGTCTTCAGCAAGTCCCTCCATCACGTTCCTTTTGAACACATGGATGACGCCCTCCGCGAAGCGGCCCGCATTCTGAAGCCTGACGGGTTTCTTTACATCCTTGAGCCCGATATCCGCGGACAATTCTCGCAACTCGTGAAACCGTTCCACGACGAAACCGTTGTCCGTGCGAAGGCCTTGGAGGCCCTCGATCGGACGGCCAGCCAAGTCTTCGGCACCATGGACGAATATTGGTACACCAATGTCGTCGCGTTTCCGGACTTCGATACCCTCGTGAAGCGCATGTCGGGATCATCGTTCAACGCGATCCAGGCGCAATCGATCGACGCCCCCAGCGTCCGCACGGCCTTCGAGGCAGGGAAGGCAGACGATGGCTACGAGTTCACCAACCTGATGCGCGTGCGCATTTATCACGACCCGCTGCCTGCCTGATCGGTCGGTCCCGTATGCCCGGCGGCAGTGATCGCGACCACCGCCTCTTCAGCGTTGCGCAGATGTATGCCGCCGATGCCTGGGCCATCGAGTCCGGCGTGCCCGGCATTCAACTGATGGAAGCCGCGGGGCGTGCTGTCGCGGATCAGATTCGTCTTCACTTCGCGCCCCGTCCGACCCTTGTTTTGTGCGGGCCGGGCAACAACGGCGGCGATGGCTTTGTCGCCGCGCGCCGTTTGCAGGCGTCTGGGTGGCCGGTCCGGATTGCGCTTCTGGGCACCCTGTCCGATCTGAAGGGCGACGCGGCCCTGGCTGCGGCGCAATGGCCTGAACCGGTCCAGGCACTCGAGCCCAGAGCAGTGGCGGACGCGGCCCTCGTTATTGACGCGATATTTGGGG
>CALJDF010000169.1 GCA_938023835.1 uncultured Alphaproteobacteria bacterium | reverse complement strand
CGAGGCGTTCGAGATCGCGCACCGGCGAATCGTTTTTCAAGACGATCGCGCGGGGGCTCAAGACTTCTTGCAACGCCTCGGTGATGGCGGCGCGGTGACGTTCGGCACCCGCGGTGTTGAGTTGGCAGACCACGACGTCGCCGTATCGATCGATGACGATGCCGGGTAGGCCATCGGCTTCGGCGTGAATCAGACGGTAGTACGGCGCGGGGTAGAGTCGGTCGCGCAACGCCAGGGCATTGGCAAGCCGCGCTGCGACGTAGGCGGTATCGAAGGCTTGCGCGGGATCGTCCGCGATGACCCGCGCGGCAATCAGACTGTGCGGGTTGAAGTAAGCGGCGCCCACCGGTTTGCCGGACTGTTCTTGCAACCGCACCATGGTGCCGGGCGGGATGGCCTTGGCCACCGCACTCATTTCGATTTCGTTGGAGAACACCCACGGGCTGCCGCGCCGGACCCGCTTGGGGCGGGTGACGATCACGGTGGGCACGGATTCTTCGGTCGTGGTTTCGTCTTCGGCAGCGTCGGTCATGCCCACATCGTTTCGCATACATCGACCCGTTCACCGTCGGGCCCGAAAAAACAAAAAGCGCGGGCGCCGTTGTAAGGGGCTGCCGCGATGGCGCGCGGCTCGGCGATCACCTGCGCGTGCGCGGACTTATGAACCGCCGCGACCACGCTGTCGAGGTCGGTGGTGGTAAAGGTGGCCATACAGGCGCCGCCATCGAACTGCGTCGAGGTGAGCGGGTCGGGATCGATGTAAGTAGCCTCGATGCCGTGGATCTCGACGGCGCCAAGACCCGGACCCGGCGCGTCGCCTTTGAGAATGTCGAGGTGATAGGTCGGCCCCGGCGGGATGCCCCAGGCGTCGTGCATCGGACCGTCGGTTGATTGGGACTCGAGGAGGGGTATGAGACCCAGATCGTTTTCGTAGAATGCACGGCACTTGACGTAGTCCGGCGTGGTGACGGGAATCTCAAAAATATGCCCGACCCGCGCGCTGGCGGCATGAAAAGCGCGCGTTTTGGGCTGGGTCACCGCCATCGTGAGCGTGACATGGGTGCCGCCGGGCAGCTTGGCGCTGAACGCGCGATGGATGGTGCTGCCGGAGGCGGTGAAGTCGAAGTTCTTGGGCGGCGCAAAGGGTGCGGTGTCGGGGTGGTCGTGCATCGCCGCGTAGAGGCCGTCGATGTCGTCCATGACAACGATCTCAAAGCCACCCCAGCGCGCCGCACGCGGCCGCGGACGGGCGCGTTCAGGGCCCGTGACCAGACGCAGCATGCCGCGATCTGCCCCCGCGGAGCGCAGGACAATGAAACGATCCCCGGCGGTTTTGGGGGCAACGCCCCACAGGGTTTCAAGTTCGGGGTCGATCGGCCCGTCGGCCAGAGTTTCCCAATTCCAGATCTCGGTCAGGAATGCCGCAAAGCGCTGCGGGTCGGGGCACGCGACCGTCATAGCCGCGAGCGTGGTGACCAGGGGTTTCATCGGCGCTAGAAGCGTTCCATCAACGCACCGTAGCCGCCGACGCGATCGTTGATGTTGTTGACCCGCAACGCGTGCCAGTAGGTGGCGACGTTGACGCAGATGACCGGGCGTTCGAGCCATTGCTCGGCGACGGCGGCAAAACGACCCATCGGCAGGTTGGCGCCGAATTGGATGATGGCATCGGCGCCGTCATCGACGAGTTTTTCGAGGCCTTCGCGTAGTTCGGTGCGGGTGGCGTGGGCGATCACCACCGGACCACCGCACTTGAGATGCACCATGCTGCTGACGTCGTAGCCGATATCGTCCATGAATTTCTGAATGTGCTGTTCGGCGGTCGGCATGTAAGGCGTGAGGAGGCCCACCTTGCCGGTGACGCCATGCGCCTTGAGCGCGGCCGGCAGCGCATCGGCGGCGAGCGTGACGCCGAGACCGCCCGAGCGTTCGATCATGCGGGCTTTGACTTTTTGCGCGGCCTCCATGCCACCTGCCCAAATGCTTTCGGCGGAGATGCCGAGGATCATGTGATCGGGCTTGCAGGTCATGACGCGGTCGACGGCTTCTTCGAGGGCGACATCGATACGGCGGATCAGCTCGTCGAAATCGGCATCGTTGGTGACGGGATCGTCGGGAATGTGCATGCGCCCGACATGGTTGGTCACGCCTAGCGGGCGCAGGTCGTCGTATTCCGGTTGCACGATGGTGTTGGTCGAGGGCGTTACCACCCCGAATTTCATTCGCGTTGCGAGTCCGTCGCCCATTTCTTGCTCCCTCCCCTTAGGTCCAGGTTTTCCTGGCCGGTGATTTGATCTCGATGAGGACACAGTCTTCCAGAGCTTCGCTCATGTGCCAAACGCCTTGCGGATGGCGCCAGACGTCGCCCGGTTCGCACATGAAGGTCTCATCGCCAATGTGCATACGCAGCTTGCCCTCGAGCAGCGTCGCCACCGATTCATGATCGTCGTGGACCTGCCAGGGATCGGTGATGCCCTTCATCTTCCAGGCTTTGAAGACCAGCATGTTGTCGGTGACCATCAGGACCTTCAGATAGAGCCCCTCGGGTTCCTTGACGCCCTCGACCGACTCGATCTTGACGCGCTCGATGTCCGCATCGGCGGTAAAGAGCGCCTCGGTCGGCGTCATGTGACGGTCTTCTGCCATGGTGGCCCCCTGCTTGCGTTGCGGCACTTTGGGCCATGTTAGCGCGTATCCCACACAAGATGTTGCCTTGGGATCGGAAAATGCCCTAGAGTTTGTGGGTCATTAACGAGCAAAAAGGAGGTGATCCATTGTCTAGCGAAATGTGTGGCGATATCCGCCAGTTCGGGACGACGGCGATGGGGGAACCTTCGGCGTCGTAAGAGAATTGGATGAATCGTCCATAGGCGCCTAGCGCCTATTCTCGCGGGGGCGGTCCTAGGGGCCGCCCTTTCGCGTTTCGGGGCTAGTAGCTTTTCGGTAGGCCCAACACGCGCTCGGCGATGTAGCACAGCAGGAGTTGCTGGCTGACCGGCGCGAGGCGCGCGATCATCACTTCGCGCAGCAAGCGTTCGACCACGAATTCTTTGGCATAGCCGTAGCCGCCGTGGGTAAGGACGGCACGCTCGCAGGCACGGTAGGCCACTTCGGCGGCGAGGTATTTGGCGGCGTTGGCTTCGGCGCCGCAGGGTTGGCCTGCGTCGTAGAGTTGTGCAGCCTTGAGCATCAAGAGATCGGCGGCCTCGAGTTCGGCCCAGCTTTCGGCAAGGGGATGTTGAATGGCTTGGTTCTCACCGATGGCGCGACCGAAGACGATGCGCTCGCCCGCGTACTTTGCGGCGCGCTCAATGGCGTAGCGCGCGATGCCGATGGCTTCGGCGGCGACCAGGATGCGTTCGGGGTTGAGGCCATGCAGGAGATAGCGAAAGCCCGCGCCCTCTTCGCCGATGCGGTCTTCGGCCGGGACGGGCAGGCCATCGATGAACACTTCATTGGAGTCGACGGCCTTGCGGCCCATCTTGTCGATCTCGCGCACGGTGACGTGGGTACGATCAAGGGCGGTGTAGAACAGCGAAAGGCCGTCGGTCGATTTGGTGACGTCTTCGCGCGGCGTGGTGCGGGCCAACAGCAATATGTGCGAGGCCGATTGCGCGTTGGTCGTCCACACCTTGCGGCCATTCACGATGTAGGTGTCGCCGTCGCGCACGGCCTTGGTTTTGAGGCTGCCCGTGTCGAGCCCGGCATCGGGTTCGGTGACGCCGAAGCACGCGCGGTGGGTGCCGTCGATGATCGGCGGCAGCATGCGGGCGCGCTGTTCGTCGGTGCCGAACACGACGACCGGGTTGAGCCCGAAGATGTTGAGATGAATCGACGAGGCCGCGGCAAACGCGCCGGGGCCGCCCGCGACGGTTTGCATCATCAACGCCGCTTCGGTGATGCCAAGACCGGCGCCGCCCTGGGCTTCGGGCATCGCGATGCCGAGCCAGCCATCGGCGGCCATGGCATCGGCGAATTCTGCCGGGAAGCCGCCCTCGCGGTCGCGCGTCAGCCAGTAGGCCTCGTCGAAACGTGCCGCGATGCGGGCGACGGCATTTTGCAGCGCGCGTTGGTCGTCGCTGAGGAGGAAATCCATCGGGGGCTGTGCCTAGCGCCGCTTGGCCTTCTTGCGCACGGCTTTCTTGGCCGGTTTGCGTTTGGGGGCGGCGCGCGCGGCCTTCTTTGCGGTTTTCGTGGCGGGTTTGCGTTTGACCGCCTTGGCGTTTTTCTTCGCGGCTTTCTTTTTGGTCGCCTTCTTGGTCTTGCCTTTGGCGGCCTCGCGCTTCTCGTAGGTGGCGGCAGCGCGCATCATCGCGTGGATCATCCCGGATTTTTCAACCATCGGCGCGGGGAAGGCTTGGCGCGAATGGGTGTGGCCCAGGGCCAACATGGTCTCGACCATTTTGTAGGTGAGCGGGCCCGGGTTCACGACGGGGACCGGGAGGTTTTCGTTCAACCAGGTGCCGGCCTGATGCATCGTGGTGGAGCCCAGCAAGATTACATCGGCGCCCTTGGCCATGGCGCGCTCCGCGGCGGCCTTCATCAAGGGGAACATGTCTTCTTCTTTACCGGTCATCAGCTTGGAAACGTCGGTCTTGCCGCCGCCGATCGGTTCGGCGGCCGCCATGAACTGCGACAGGTTGCGCTGTTCGGCCCATTGCCAGTGGTTGAAGCAGCCAGCTTCGTTCATCGCGAGAATGCCGAAGCGCGACCCCAGCATCAGCGCATACAGCATGGCGGTACGACCCGGCGCGACAACGGGAATATCGAGGACGCTGCGCAAGGCGCCCGCCGCAGAGTCCGACGTGGCATCGATGACGACAGCGTCGTAGCCCTCTTCTTGCGCGGTGAGCCCGGCTTCGAAGCAGCCCGCGTCCATCAAGAACCAATCGTGGTCGCTCATGAAGCTGGTGCAGCTCGCGCGTACCGGGCGGAAGTCGAAATCGATGTCGGGGCCGAGCTTGACCGACTTGAGTTGTAGTTTGCGGTTGGCCACCCCTTCATCATCGAGGGGGAACGGGACGATCACGAGTCCTTTGGGCATGGGGAAGTTCCTTTTTGGTGGGTCGCTAGTCGAGCAGGCGCGCTTCGGCGACGTGGCGGCGCACGGATTGGGCGAACCAGTCGAAATGTTCGGGGCCGAAGGTCATGTGTCCGACGACGTTGACGCCTTCGGACATGCCGCACATGTAACTGAACTCCTTGGAGCACATGAAGAGCGGCAGGCAGGCGCGTTCGAAATCGCCAATGGGGCGCACTTCTTCGTAGCCCGCCATAAAGGCGTCGGCGAGTGCCGGCACCATGCGCGTATCCCCCTTGCCGAGGAAATAGCTGTTGGCCCATTTGAGGCTGATGCAGTCGTGCATGA
This sequence comes from uncultured Alphaproteobacteria bacterium, assembly GCA_938023835.1. Classification (GTDB taxonomy): domain Bacteria; phylum Pseudomonadota; class Alphaproteobacteria; order SHVP01; family SHVP01; genus CALJDF01. The sequence goes on along the minus strand of CALJDF010000169.1, from coordinate 6,105 downwards.
GGTGCGATTCGCCGCAGGTGTCGAAATCGAGAATGGTGAAGTTGTCGTCTGGGGTGACGAAGACGTTTTTGACGTGCACGTCGCCGTGGATCGGGCCGTAGGGCACGCCGGCGGCATAGGCCTCTTCGAGCTTGCGGGGCAAGACCTCGGCGATTTCTTGATAGAGCTTGAGGTCGTCGGGGCGGTCTTCGAGGCGCGTCGCGAGGTGGGGGAACTTGCGGCGGATTTCGCCGGGGAAATCGATGGGACGCTCGGTTTTGCCTTTGAAGTCGGCACCGGCGAGATGGACTTGGGCGATGGCGCCGCCGATGCGCCGCGCGAGGGGTTCGCTGGGGTCGGCGTAGAACTGATTGCCGTCGGCCCATTCGAACAAGCACACGCGGCGGCTGCCTTCGGGCGCATCGATGCCGAAGGACAGAGCACCCGAGGTGTCGGGGACCGCCGCGATGACCGGGACGCCTTTGTTTTTGAGGTGGGCGAGGTAGTCGAGTTCCCACGTCACCTTGTCGGCGGTGTGTTTGTCGGCACGCCATACGCGTGCGGCAAAGCGGTCGGTGCCGGATTTGACGAGATAGACATCGTTCATCCCGCGGGTGATGAGTTCGCACCTGAACGGTGCGGGCAAATCCCAGCGCCGACGGATCTCTTCGCCCAACGCGTCGTTATCGACCACCGAGTGGCGAATTGGAAACATGATCCCTCCCCGTCTTTCGGCCATCTTACCCCGTTAGGTCGGGAACCCTAGGGGTGTGGCTTCAGGGAATGTCGGCGGGGAAGAGGTGACGGTTGTCGGGGCCGAGCGGCAAATCGTGGGTCGCCACCACGGCGGTTGCCGGCAACGCGCCATAGAGATGCGGGAACAACGCGCCGCCGCGTGAGGGTTCCCATTTCAATGCGTCGCCCAACGCCTCGGGATCGACCACGAGGAGCACGAGGCCGTCCTGGCCGGCGCGGTGGCGCGCGACGCTTTCGCGCAATTGTTCGGCGGCGGAAAAATGGATGAAGCCGTCGCGGGTATCGTCGGCCGATCCGGTGTAGGGGCCGGTCGCTTTGGCGGCCTGCCAATCGGCGGCTTTACAGACGTGGTAGATCACAGCGTGTCTTTCAGATGGGCCGCACCTGCGCGGCGGCACGGCACAGACTAAGGACCGCCCAGCCGTTGTCGATGAATTCTTCGAGAGCGGCAAATTGCGATTCCGAGGAACGGCGGTATCTTGCGTCCAGGCGCGCACGATCAAACGCGATGGAGGTTTTCGATGGCCGGGCATGACGTTGTTGACACTGACGCGTGGTTGAGCGCGCGCAAGGCGCTGCTGCAGCAAGAAAAGAAATTCACCCGGGCGCGCGACGCCTTGAGTGCGGCGCGTCGGGCGTTGCCGTGGCGCAAAGTCGATAAGGACTACGTGTTCGACGGGCCTGACGGCAAGCAAAGGCTCGCCGACCTGTTCGACGGGCGCAGCCAGTTGCTGATCTATCACTTCATGTTCGATCCGACCTGGGACGAAGGATGCAAGAGCTGTTCATTCATCGCCGATCACTACGATCCGGCGGTCATGCACCTGGCGCAACGCGACGTGACCTTGGTGACGGTCTCCAAAGCGCCCTTGGAAAAACTTCAGGCCTTTCGCAAACGCATGGGGTGGTCGTTCAAGTGGGTGTCGTCGTTCGACAACGACTTCAACCGCGACTTCGGCGTGACGTTTACCCAAGACGAGATCGACAGCGGCAAAGCGCACTACAACTATGCGGACAAAGGTTTCCCGACCACCGAGGCGCCCGGCCTCAGCGTATTCACTAGGGATGACGACGGGCAGGTGTTCCACACCTATTCAAGCTATGGCCGCGGGCTCGATATGTTTCTGACGGCCTATCACTATCTCGATGTCGTGCCGAAAGGACGGGATGAGGACGCCCTGCCCTATTCCATGAGTTGGGTCAGGTTGCACGACGCCTATGGCGCGTGAGGCCGTCGCCGACGGCTAGGCGTAGAGCGCGGCGATCTCCTCTTCGTAGGCTTGGGTGATCTTGGCGCGACGAATTTTCATCGTGGCGGTGACCTCGCCGTCGTCGTGGTCGAGTTCTTTGGTCAGGAGATGGAACTTCTTGATCCGCTCGACATTGGCGAGGCGTTCGTTTTCACGGTCGACCTCGCGCTGGATCAAGGCACCCACATCGGGATTTTCCACGAGCGCGCGGAAGGTCGTGTAGGCAATGCCTTTGCCGTCGGCCCAATTGGCCACCATGTCGAAATCGATCTGGATCAGCGCGGTGACGAAGCGGCGACCGTCCGCGACGACGATGCATTCTTTGATGTAGGGACTCGCCTTCATGGTGTTTTCGATCAAGCTGGGGGTGAGGTTCTTGCCACCTGCAGTGATCGCGATGTCTTTTTTGCGATCGACGATCGAGACCGAGCCATCGGCAAATATTTCGGCGATATCGCCGGTATGGAGCCAACCGTCTTGTAGGGCTTCGCGGGTCGCCTCTTCGTTGCGGTAGTAACCTGCAAACACACAGCCGCCACGGATGAGGAGCTCACCATCGTCGGCGGTTTTCATCTCGATACCGTCGAGCGGCGCACCGATGCGGCCCTGTAGCTTTTGCTCGCGCCGTTGGATGGCGCAGGCACCGGCCGTTTCGGTCATGCCGAAGCCTTCCATCAGGGGCACGCCAAGGCCACGGAAGAACTTCAGCGTTTCGATGGCGACTGGTGCTGCACCGGAAACCGCGATCTTGCACCGCGTGAGCCCAAGCGCGTTGCGCAAGGGTCGGTAGGCCAACGGTTCCCAGAGGGCGCGGCGTAGGCGGTCGCCCAGGCTGTAGTCGGTTCTCCAGGGATCGTCGAAACGGTGCGCGTCGCGCAGGGCGAGGCCCAAGACGAGTTTTTGGATCGGTCCGGCGGTGCGCGCGCGGATCAACACTTCGCCGCGCATCTTTTCCCAAATGCGGGGGACGCCGAGGAAGATCGTCGGCGCGATTTCGCGCAAGTCCGACTGCACGGTGCGCAAGCTTTCGCCAAAACTAACCGTATAGCCGCCGTTCATCGCGAGGAAGACCGAGAACAACTGCTCGGCAACGTGGCAAAGCGGCAAATAGGAGACTGCCGAATCATTGTCGGTTTGGCCGATGTTTTTGGCCGAGGCCTCGCCCACGAAAGCGATGTTGCGAAACGTAATGAGGGCGGCCTTGGGCAGCCCGGTCGAGCCCGAGGTGCCGACGATGAGCGCCACGTCGTCGGGATCATGCACCCGCATCGCGCGGTCGAGGAAGGCTGGATTGTGGCGCGCTGCCTCGGCGCCACGCGCCATGATGTCCGCATAAGCGACGAGATCGTCGTCGTCATATCCGGCGAGGCCCTTGTTTTCGATAAAGATGATGTGCCGGAGGTTGGGCAACCGATCTTTGATCTCGAGAACCTTGTCGACTTGCTCTTGGTCTTCGCAGATCACCGCCTTGGCTTCGACGAGATCGAGGACGTGCAGGATTTCCGGTGCCGGCGAGGTCGGATAGACCCCGGCGGTCACCATACCCGCCATGTGCATGCCCAATTCGGCAATCAGCCATTCCTGGCGGTTTTCCGACAGCATTGCGATGTGATCGCCGCGCCCATAGCCAAGCGCGACCAGTCCTTGCGCGAAATGACTGACGGCGCGTTCGTAGTCGGCCCAGGTGAGTTCGTTCCAAATGCCGAATCGCTTTTGGCGCAGTGCCGGGGTGTCGGGTCGATTGCGGGCATGGGCGCGCAACAGCCGTGGCAACGTGCGGACCTCTGGTGCGATTTCGGCGTCGAAGTCGATTTGTTCGGCGATGGCCACTGCTTTTTCCTTAACTCAGCCAGCGCTTGCGGCGCTTGTAGTGTTTGACGTCGCGAAAGGATTTGGTCTCCGCCCCCCCGACGCCGAGATAGAACTCGCGCACGTCATCGTCGTTGCGCAGCTTGTCGACATCGCCTTCGATCACCACCCGACCATTTTCCAAGATATAGCCGTAGTGGGCGTGCGAAAACGCAACGTTGGCATTTTGCTCCACTAGCAGGATCGTGGCGCCGCGTTCTTCGTTGATGCGCGAGATGGTGTCGAAAATCTCAAGGACCAATTTGGGCGCGAGACCGAGCGACGGTTCGTCCAATAGGACGATTTCGGGCTTGCCGATAAGCGCGCGACCGAGCGCCAGCATTTGTTGTTCGCCACCGGACAAGTAGCCCGCGGCCTGAGTGCGGCGTTCCTTGAGGCGCGGGAACAAATCGTAGATGTCGTCAAAATCGGCATGCGCATTCTTGCGGCCCGTGAGGGCATAGGACGCCGCGACGAGATTGTCCTGCACGGTGAGGTCGGCAAAAATCCGCCGGCCCTCGCGCACGTGCCCCATGCCGCGCCGCACTAGGGTGTGCGGTTCATCGCGCAACACCGAGCGGCCACCGAACGTGATGTCGCCGTCGGTGACTTCGCCGTTCTCTAGCGGCAGGAGGCCGGAGATGGCCTTGAGCGCGGTGGTTTTGCCCGCACCGTTGGAACCGAGCAATGCGACGACCTTGCCTTCGGGCACATCGAAGGACAGGCCGCGCAATGCTTGCACCACGCGGTGGTAATAGACCTCGATATTATTGACGCTCAGCAAGCGTCCCTCCGGCGTGACGGCGACGCCAATGGCGCCGCCGTGTGTCGCGCGGTTACGTGACGATCCAATCGGAGACCGGCAGGAACAACTTGTTCTCGGCACGGTACGAATAGACCCGGCCCTGCGGCACCGCATGGTTCACCACGGTGACGGGTTGGCCCATGTAGCCGCCGGAGTCCCAATCCTTGATGGCGCCGAGTGCGGCCACCAAGTTGTCGGCATTGACCTCTTTGTCGGCGTTGACCGTGGCTTCGATCGCGTTTTTGGCCAATTCGTGGCTGAACATGGGTTGCAGCGACCAAGTCACGACATAGCCCGGGAACTTGTCGCCGTATTTTTGCTTTTTGAAGGCAAAGAACTTCGAGTAGGACGCGGAGTCTTTTGCTTCGTAGAAGTAGCGATACGGCAACACGCCGGCGTAGCCGTCGAGGATCGGCCCCGCCTTGGCGGTCACGCCGTCGGCGATGACCTTTTCCATGCCCCAGAACGTGCCGAGGAACTTGGTGTCCATCTTGAAGGCGCGCGCGGTGCCGATGATCTCGGGCCACACGCCGGTAACGTAGCCGTGCAGGATGACGAAGTCCGGGTCCGCGCGCCGCAGTTGCGCGACGTGGGTTTGCACCTCGGCACCGGCCGGTTTGGTGATTTCCTCGTGCACGACCTTCAGGCCGAGCGCGGCGGCGGACTTGCGGCCATGCTCGATCGGATCGCGCCCGAACTCGGTGTCGGAATAGACGAAGGCGACCGTGCTGCCGCCGTTGTCCTTCACGTGCTTGAGGAGAATGTCGAACATCGAGTTGTAGGTCGGCCCGGCAATGTACTGGTGCGGGTGGGTCGACGGATCGGCGAGTTCGGAGGCGAATGACGTGCCGCCGCAGAGGACCGGGGTGCGCGTCAGCTCCGGCGTGACCAACTTCATGAAGCCGGTCGAATCGCCGTTGTAGTAAATCGGGCGGTCGTCAGCGGACATCGCCTTTTTGAAGTTGGCCAGCGAATTGGCCGGGTTGTAGCCAGAGTCTTCGTGCACGATTTCGACCGGACGGCCAGCAATGCCGCCCATGTCGTTGGTCATCTCTGCCCAATCGAGCAAATCCTTGAGCGCGGTGGTACCAGCCTGGGCAAACGGACCGGTCAGCGGCGACGAGCCGGCGAAGACCCACTTCTTGGATTGCGCACGCACAATCGATGGCATGCCCATGACGGACGTTGCGGCGACGGCCGCCGTCCCTTTCAGAACCGTTCTGCGATCCACTTTCATTGTGTTTCTCCCTAACTATTTCGTTGATGAACCGGCTACGGTGAAAACGGCCATAGGTTTACGTAACGCCAAAACCGGGTCCAAATCGCGGCCAAGCCCATCGGTTCGAAGATCATAAACCCAATAATCAAAAGCCCGTAAGTGATTGTGTTGGCCGGCGCTGTGTACTCCACGATTGTCGGGCTAAACGGCGTGAGGAAGCCGAAAATCCACTTAAGAAACTCGGGGAT
>CALJDF010000168.1 GCA_938023835.1 uncultured Alphaproteobacteria bacterium | reverse complement strand
CGAACGCCTAGTCGCCGATCTTTTCGGCCTGCGCCCAGGCGAGCGTCGCCAGGGGGCGGACGAGGGCGCCCATGCGGGCGGCTTCGGGGTTGGCGGCGGTGCCGTCGCGCACCCGGCCCATGATGCCTTGCAGGATGGCGGACATGCGAAACAGGTTGTAGGCCATGTAGAACTCCCAGTCGGGCAGCGCGTCGCGGCCGGTGCGCTGGGCATAGGCCGCGGTGTAGGCGGCCTCGTCGGGAATGCCGAGGGCTTTGGTATCGACCTCGCGCAGGCCGCGGAACTCGTCGGGCGAGACCCGCCACGCCATGACGTGATAGGCGAAGTCGGCCAGCGGGTTGCCCAAGGTGGCGATCTCCCAATCCAAGACGCCGATGACGCGCGGCTCGGTGGGGTGGAAGATGAGATTGTCCAAGCGGTAGTCGCCGTGGACCAACGTGGTTTCGTCGTGCGCGGGCAGGTGCGCGGGCAGCCATTCCACGAGACGTTCCATCGCGTCGATGGTGTCGGTTTCGCTGGCTTTGTACTGCTTGGACCAGCGCCCGATCTGGCGCGCGACGTAGCCGCCCTCGCGCCCGAAATCGCCCAAGCCGACGGCTTTGTAGTCGACGGTGTGCAAGGCGGCGATCACCTGGTTCATCGCATCGAACATTGCCGCGCGTTCGGTGTTGCTGTTGACCTCCGGGAGGCGCGGATCGAACAGAATCCGGCCATCCAAAAAATCCATCACGTAGAACATCGTGCCGACGACGCTTTCGTCCTCGCACAACAAAAAGGTGCGCGGCACCGGCACGCCGGTGTCGGCCAGCGCGTGCAGGATGCGGTATTCGCGATCCACGGCATGGGCCGACGGCAACAGTGTGCCGGGCGGCTTGCGGCGCAAAACGTAAGATCCGCCGGGGGTGGTCAACCGGTAGGTCGGGTTGGACTGGCCGCCCTTGAAGTCGGCCACCGTCATCGGCCCGGCGAAGCCATCGAGGTTGGCGGCAAGCCAGTCTTCGAGGCGGCGTTCGTCGAAGCGGTGCGCGGGCAACACGTCAGGGTTTTCGGTCATGACCGACGACCCTGAAGTGCGAAATTACCAAACGAAGCCAAAAAATCCTTTTGAATCAATGCTTGCTCTCTTGTGGGCGACAAACGAAGCCAAAAAACGGCGGTGGCATAAGGCGTTGGGTGGTCAATGGTCTGTTTCGTATGGGCAAATGTGTTTGTGGATCGGTGTAATTCGATGATTCTACCCGTTTATGCGCGGTGCGTAGAATCACGTTCTCTGTCCCCACCGTCCTTCGGGACGCATCGCTGCGCGATGCGCCTCAGGATGAGCAAACTTGTCGTGGGTAGGCGACCCTAGCGGTCTAGCGCGCGCCAGCCGATGTCGCGGCGGCAGAAGCCGCCGGGCCAATTGATGAGGTCGACGGCGGCGTAGGTGTTCTGTTGCGCCGCGGCGATGGTGGAGCCCAACGCGGTGACGCCGAGGACGCGGCCGCCGGTGGCGATGGTGGCGGCGTCTTGGGTGGCGGTGCCGGCGTGGAAGACGGTGACGTCGGCCATCGCATCGGCGGCGTCGAGGTTCTTGATGACGCTGCCTTTGTCGTAGGCGCCGGGGTAGCCGTTGGCGGCCATGACGACGCACAGCGCGGCCTCGTCTTTCCAATCGAGCGTGATGGTGTCGAGACCGCCGTCGGCGCAGGCCATCAGGGCCGGGACGAGGTCTGACGCGAGGCGTGCCATCAGCACTTGGCATTCGGGGTCACCGAAGCGGACGTTGTATTCGATCAGCTTGGGGCCGTCGGCGGTGATCATCAGGCCCGCATATAGGACGCCTTGGTAGGGGCGGCCCTCGGCGGTCATCGCGGCGACGGTGGGGCGAATGATCTCGGCCATGACGCGGGTGGCCATCGCGGCATCGAGCACCGGGGCCGGCGAATAGGCGCCCATGCCGCCGGTGTTGGGGCCTTGGTCGCCGTCGCCGACGCGCTTGTAGTCTTGCGCGCCCGCCAGGGGCAGCACGTTGGTGCCGTCGCACAGGGCGAAGAAGCTCGCTTCTTCGCCGTCCATGAATTCTTCGATCACGAGCTCGGCCCCGGCCTCGCCGAACTGACCGCCCAGGATATTGTCGACCGCGGCATGCGCGTCGGGCACCGTCTCGGCGATGATCACGCCTTTGCCCGCGGCCAAGCCGTCGGCTTTGACCACAACAGGGGCGCCGGTGCGGGCGATGAAATCCTTGGCGGCGATCGCGTCGGTGAAGCGGCCATAGGCGGCGGTGGGGATGCCGTATTGGGCGCACAGGTCTTTCATGAAGCCCTTGGAGCCTTCGAGGATCGCGGCCGCGGCGCTGGGGCCGAAGACTTTGATGCCGGCTTGGGCGAGCGCATCGGCGAGACCGTCGACCAAGGGGCCCTCTGGGCCGACGACAACGAAGTCGATGGCGTGGTCGCGGCAGGCGGCGAGCAGGCCTGGGGTGTCGTCAACGCCAACGTCAAGGCAGGTGGCGACGTGGGCGATGCCGGCGTTGCCCGGCGCGCAATAGAGCCGATCGGCGAGGGGCGATTTGGCGATGACCCAACACAGCGCATGTTCGCGCGCGCCTGATCCGACGACGAGGATGTTCATGCTTGGGTTCCGCGAGAGGGTTGGTGGTTGGGGAGGACCTTTGTACCATGCCCGTTCAGCCATGACAGACCTCCTCGATACCGCCCCCGACGCCGCGCCCAACGTGCCCGAATATTCGGTGGGCGAGATTGCCGGCGCGCTCAAGCGTCAGATCGAGGACTCGTTCGGGCAGGTGCGGGTCAAGGGCGAGATCGGGCGAATCTATCGCGCGGCCTCGGGCCATGCCTATTTGACGCTGAAAGATTCCGACGCGGTGCTGGAGGGGATTTGCTTTCGCAACGCGTGGTCGCGGCTGAAGTTCCAACCCGAAGAAGGGCTGGAGGTGGTGGTCACCGGCAAGCTGACCACCTTTGCCAAGAAATCGCAGTACCAGATCATTATCGAATCGGTCGCGCCTGCCGGCGTCGGCGCGCTGATGGCGTTGCTGGAAGAACGGCGCAAGAAGCTGCAAGCCGAGGGGCTATTCGACGCGGCGCGCAAGAAACCCATTCCCTATTTTCCCGAGGTGATCGGCGTGGTGACCTCGCCCAGCGGCGCAGTCATTCGTGACATCTTGCACCGCCTGCGCGATCGCTTTCCGCGCCATGTGTTGATCTGGCCGGTGTTGGTGCAGGGCGATACGGCGGCGGAGAAAATCGCGGGCGCCATTCGCGGGTTCAATGCGATCGACGGGACCGGCGCGGTGCCGCGTCCCGATGTGTTGATCGTCGCGCGCGGCGGCGGCTCGATCGAAGATTTGTGGTGCTTCAACGAAGAAGCGGTGGTGCGGGCCACGGCCGAAAGCGACATCCCACTGATCTCGGCGGTCGGGCATGAAACCGATACGACCCTGATCGACCATGCCTCGGACATACGCGCGCCGACGCCCACGGCGGCGGCCGAAATGGCGGTGCCGGTGCGCGCCGAGCTGATCTACGACGTGAGCAACTTGCAGCAACGGTTGCTGGGCGGGTTGAACCGACGGATGCGCGAAGCCCGGGCCGAGTTGCACGCCGCCCGGCGGGGCTTGCGCGATCCGCGCGATGCGCTGGGCTTGGCGACGCAACGGCTGGACGAGGCCGCGTTGCGGCTGGACCGGGCCCTCGGTGCCGGGTTGGAGCGGCGGCGCGGGGGCTTACGCGAAGCGGCAGGCGGTTTACGGCCCAGCGTGTTGCGCGAGCGCAGCACGGCGGCGCGGACGCGAACGGCGACGGCGGCGCGCGGGTTGGTGCGGGCGCTGGCGGGCGATGTCCGCCATCACCGCACGAGATTCGATCATGTGGCGGGCCGGTTGCAATCGCGCTTGGTGGCCGAGACACTAGCCGCCGCGCAAGAGCGCACCATGCGGGCGGCGACGGCGCTGGACCGCGACATCGCGCAACGGTTGGACGATGCCGAAGAAGCGTTGGCGGCGCAGGTGCGCTTGTTGAGTACGCTGTCCTATCAAAACGTGTTGGAACGCGGCTTTGCCTTGGTCCGCGATGCGGATCGCGCGCGGCCCATCAAGCGGGTTGCGGAGACCGGCGCCGGCGCCGCGGTGGTGATCGAATTCGCCGACGGTTCGGTCGGTGCTACGGTGGGCGGCGATGCGCCGGCCAAAAAGGAAACGCCCAAGCCCCGCAAAGCACGGCGGCCCGGCAAACCGCCGCATGGCGGCCAAGGAGATTTGTTCTAATGCACGGACCCAAAGGCGGCGGCGAAGCCAAACTGAAATACCACTCCGGCAGTTTCGATGTGATCGTGCCGGGTAGCTACGTCGTCTGCGCGGTGACCGGCGTCCAAATCATGTTGCAGGATCTGCGCTATTGGGATTGGGACGTGCAGGAGGCCTACGCCACGGCCGACATTTCGTTCAAGCGGTCCGAAGAACTGCGCCAGCAGCGGAAATAGCGATGCGGTTTTTGGCGTGCCTGCTCGCCATGGCGCTTTGGGCCGCGCCGGTTCAGGCGACCGAGATCCAACTGGATGGTGCGTTCGTGCAAGGCGGGTTGATCCGCGGCGTGGCAGCACCGGGCGCCGCGGTGTTCTTGGATGACCGGGCGTTGCGGGTGTCGCCCGAGGGGCGGTTCGTGTTCGGCTTCGGCCGCGATCATGGCGAGCCTGTGACCTTGCGGGTGCGTTTTGCCGACGGCCGCGAAGAGGTGCGTGCACTTGACGTCGCCAAGCGCCGCTATGACGTGCAACGCATCGACGGTCTGCCGCCGCGCCAAGTGACGCCCAATGCCGAGGACCTTGCGCATATCCGGCGCAACAACGCCGAGATCGGCGCGGCGCGGGCCAACGACTTTGCCGAGACCTGGTTCGCGCAAGAGTTCATCTGGCCCTCGCACGGACGCATCTCGGGGGTCTATGGTTCGCAGCGTATCCTGAACGGCGAGCCGCGGCGGCCGCACTATGGCATCGATATCGCCGCGCCGACCGGCACCCCGGTGGTGGCGCCCGCTGCGGGCCGCGTGACGCTGGCGGCAACCGATCACTACTACACCGGCGGCACGATCATTCTCGACCACGGCCACGG
>CALJDF010000167.1 GCA_938023835.1 uncultured Alphaproteobacteria bacterium | reverse complement strand
CCTCGAGTCTGAGATCGAACGAAACGATATTGTCGTTGCGCTTGGCGGCGGGGTCATTGGCGATCTCACCGGGTTTGCGGCAAGCATCCTGCGTCGCGGCGTTCGGGTGGTTCAGATTCCAACTACCCTGTTATCGCAGGTCGACAGTTCAGTCGGCGGCAAGACCGGGATCAATACGCGGCAAGGGAAGAATCTGGTGGGCACGTTTCATCAACCCGCCATGGTGTTGGTGGACCTGGACACACTCGACACACTGCCGGACCGACAGATGCGCGCGGGGTATGCTGAGGTCGTCAAATACGGGTTAATCGCCGATGCCGACTTCTTCGGTTGGCTGGAAAACAACGGGGCTGCGGTCCTTGCGCGTGACACAAGCGCGACACAACACGCGGTATCGGTCAGCTGTCGAGCCAAGGCGGCAATCGTCGCGCGCGACGAGCGCGAAACCTCCGGCGCGCGCGCGCTCCTCAATCTCGGCCACACGTTCGCCCACGCAATCGAGGCCGAGGCAGGGTATGACGGCCAGGTCCTACACGGCGAAGCGGTCTCGGTCGGGATGGTGATGGCCCTCACTCTGTCGCGCTTGTGTGGATTTGATGAGGTGAAACGAGTCGTCGACCATCTTTCCAAGCTCGGGCTCCCTGTCTCCTTGGCCGATATCGCACTCGAGGCGACCGCAGAAGATCTTTACGGCCACATGGCGCAAGACAAAAAGGTCGAGGCCGGCCAGATCACATTCATCCTCAGCAAGGCCATCGGCATGGCGCACACCGAGCGACAGATCCCGCGCGCTGCCGTATTCGATGCGCTTCGTGCCTGCGGCGCACACTAGGTCCCCGACATGAGCATCGACATCATCATCACGCTTGTTGCAATTGCCGCGCTGTTGTTTCTGTCGGGGCTATTTTCAGGCTCCGAAACCGCACTGACCGCGGCCTCGCGCCCGCGGATTTCCCATCTGGAGAAAAAGGGCAATCGCCGCGCGCGAACGGTCATTCGACTCATCGAGGCGCGCGAACGCCTCATCGGCTCAATCCTCTTGGGCAATAACTTGGTCAACATCCTGGCCTCCGCACTCGCAACAAGCGTCTTGATCCGCCGGTTTGGTGATGCCGGGGTGGTCTATGCGACGGTCTTGATGACGGCGCTGGTCTTGGTTTTTGCTGAAGTTCTTCCCAAGACCTATGCACTCCGCCACCCCACGCGAACCTCGCTTCGAGTCGCCCCATTCATACGATGGACGGTCGTCGTTCTCACTCCCCCCGTCATGACGGTCGAGCGCGTCGTCGCCCTGACGTTGCGGTTGTTTGGTGCCGAGCGAAATGCCCGGGCGTTGCTGGTGTCGCCCCAGGAAGAGCTTCGCAGCGCCATTCAAATCCACGTCGAAGAAGGCGGCCTTGTGAAACATGAACGCGACATGCTTCACGGAATATTCGATCTCAGCGAGACCAGCGTGCAAGACGTGATGATCCACCGTAGCAACATGACGATGGTCGACGGCGGGGCGCCGGCAGCAGATATCGTCAATGAGGTGCTAAGCAGCCCCTATACCCGGCTGCCCTTGTGGAAAGGCGAACCCGAGAACATCGTTGGCGTCCTTCATGCCAAGGATGTCTTGCGCGCGCTTGTTGCCGCGGGCGGCGACGGGGCAATAATCGACCCCTTGGAGATAGCGGCAAAACCGTGGTTCATCCCAGAAACCACCACCCTGATCGAGCAGATGGCAGCGTTCCGCGATCGCCGCCAGCATTTCGCGCTTGTCGTCGACGAATACGGCGCGCTCATGGGGATGGTGACCTTGGAGGATATCCTCGAAGAAATCGTCGGGCCGATCGCCGACGAGTACGATGTCGCCCACCGCGGCATTCGTGCACAACCCGACGGCAGCGTGGTCGTCGAGGGCAGCGTCACGATCCGCGACCTCAACCGGGACCTCGGCTGGTCACTTCCCGACGAAGAAGCGGTTACCGTGGCAGGCATCGTCATTCACGAATCCCAATCCATTCCCGATGTCGGGCAGGTCTTCCAGTATTACGACACACGATTCGAGATCGTTCGCCGCAAACGAAATCAGATCACCCTGTTGCGCCTGACGCGCCTAAAGAAGCCATAGCGTTGCCGGCGCCTGCCTCTCCGGTGGCTGAGTGACCGGCGACCTTTTCGCGATTGTCGCGCCTGTATTTTTGACAGCGGCGATCGGGTTTGCTTGGGAACGGTCCGGTCGGGTTTTCGACACCGACTTCGTGACCGGCATCGTTCTGACAGTCGCAACGCCGTGCCTGGTGTTTTCCTCCTTGACCCGCCTGGACGTTTCGCTGGAGACGCTCGGCGCTATCGCTGGGTCGTACCTCGCCGTCCTATTTGTCCTTGCGGTCGTCGGCGCCATCGTCATCCGCTATGCGTTGAGACTCTCACTCCCATCCTATTTGCCGTCGGTGATCTTTGGAAACCTCGGCAACATGGGCATCCCTTTGGCGTTTTTTGCCTTCGGAGACGAAGGGTTGGCCCTAGCGGTCGCCGCATTCTCGATTCACTCGGTGGCGCAATTCACAGTGGGCATTTCAATCCATGCCGGCGGCGTTCAAGCGAAGCAACTGATCCGAACGCCCGTCCTGTGGGGCGTGTTGCTCTCGTTACCGTTTATGGCGACCCGAACGGGCTTGCCTATCTGGGCCTCGAACACGGTCGACCTCCTGGCCTCGCTCGTCGTGCCCCTCATGCTGCTCACCCTGGGGGTTTCGCTTGGTCGGATGAGAATAAAGAGAATAAGGCGAAGTATCGGCTTTGCGATCGCCCGTCTTCTTGGCGGTCTTCTGGCAGGCATTGCCGTAGCGGAAGTGTTCGGGCTCGACGGAATCGTCCGCAGCGTTCTTATCCTGCAGTCGACCATGCCGGTCGCCATCTTCAACTATGTATTTGCGTTGCGATACAAGCGAGAACCACAAGATGTCGCGGCGGCCATCATCATCTCGACGATCATCTCATTTGCGACGATGCCGTTCTTGCTGGTTCTCGTTCTCTGAACGCCGCGGATCTCTGGATCGCTCGCCCGGTGCCCGTGCCCGAATGGAGAGGGCGTGGAGACCCTCGTCGAACTCATCCTTGAGCGCATCCAGGACCAGGCGCTGGCGCTGTACGCGGGTTAGACCATCGAATGCCGCCGACACCACCTCAAGATCGAAATGGGTCTCACCACCGTCCCGCCATCCCGCGTGCCCTCGATGGGCTTCGGACTGGTCAATCAGCTGCAGTTCCAGCGGCTGAAGCGCGGCGAGCTTATGTCGGATTCGATCAACAATAGTGGCAGCCATAATTAACCTTATTCTTGTGGAGAAGGGCTCGGTTTGGTTTGCCCGAGGCTATGCGAAACACCATACTTAACCGATGACCTTTGATCCTCGCGAATCCATCCGCGAATCCGTCTCCAAGCGCATCTGCGATCACGAAGAGTGCGCGGATGAAGGCACCCATCGTGCGCCCATACGTGGCCAGGCCGGCCAGTACCATTGGTTCTGCCTCAAGCACGTGCGGGAGTACAACAAGGCGTGGAACTACTTCGAAGGCATGTCTGACGAAGAGGTCGCGGCCTACCGCCATAATACCAACACCTGGCACCGGCCGACCTGGAGCGTCACCGGCAAAAGCCGTAAGACGACAACAAAAAAGGCCATATTCGACGGCATCGACGATCAGTTTGGTCTATTTCGTGACGACCCCCTGGGCATGGAAAGCCTCTCTGTTCGCCGCCCGAAACGGCGCGTCCCGGGACCCGTCGCGAAGTCCTTGCGGCGGCTCGGACTGTCGACCGAGGCCACTCCCCAGGAAGTAAAAATCCGCTATAAGGAACTGGCAAAACGGTTCCACCCCGATCTAAACGGGGGCAACAAAGAGGCCGAGGAACGCCTCAAAAGAATAAATGAGGCCTATTCGTATCTAGTTTCGGCAGGCCACGCCTAGTAATCCAGGAATTAGGACGACAACGTTGCAGAGTCACGAAAACACTTTGGCTGCGGCCAAAAACCCTGACCACATCCCCGACATTGATGTCTCCGCCCGACAGGTTTTTGGCATCGATACCGATATGCTCGTCCCTGCGTTTTCGCAGCCCAACGAGTACGTCCCGGACATTGACGAGGCCTATCAGTTCGATCACGACACGACGACCGCGATCCTGGCCGGCTTCAAATTCAATCGGAAGGTCATGATTCAAGGCCTTCACGGCACCGGCAAATCGACCCACATCGAACAAGTTGCGGCGCGGCTCAATTGGCCGTGCATCCGCGTTAACCTCGACAGCCACATCAGCCGGATCGATTTGATCGGCAAAGATGCAATTGTTATTCGCGACGGCAAACAGATCACCGAATTTCGCGAAGGCATTCTGCCGTGGGCACTCCAGACCGCGACCGCCCTGGTCTTCGATGAGTACGATGCCGGACGGCCAGATGTGATGTTCGTGATCCAGCGCGTGCTCGAAGCTGAAGGAAAAATGACGCTCCTTGATCAGAACCGCGTGATTCGACCGCATCCGGCCTTCCGCCTGTTCGCCACCGCCAACACGATCGGCCTCGGAGACACTACCGGCCTCTACCACGGGACACAACAAATCAACCAAGGACAGATGGACCGCTGGAACTTGGTCGCCACCCTGAACTACCTCCCGTTTGAGCAGGAAGTGGCCATCGTCGCCGCCAAGGTGTCCGAATACGACACCGATGACGGTCGTAAGACAATCGAAAAAATGGTGCGCGTCGCTGAACTCTCCCGGACCGGATTTCAATCCGGCGATATCTCAACGGTCATGTCGCCGCGTACGGTGATCACTTGGGCGGAGAATGCACAGATTTTTGGCGACGTTGGTTTCGCGTTTCGTCTGACCTTTTCGAACAAGTGCGACGAGATGGAGCGCACGCTTATTGCCGAGTACTACCAGCGGTCATTCGGCGAGGACTTGCCCGATAGTGCGGCCCTCGCAAAACCTCACTAGAAGTGAGCGAGACACGTAGCCCCGTCGAGAACTTCAAACGGGCGGTCGGTGCAGCGACTCGCGCGATTTCGGAGGTCAAGGATCTCGATGTCTCTTTCGGTGTCGAATCGCCCGGCATTCGCGACGATGCAGTGCGACTGCCGCAACCAGCACGTGACCTCAACACCGCCGAAGTCAGTAACGTCCGCGGCGTCGCTGACTCCTTCGCTCTAAGGCTTCGTCACCACGACAAGAAACTCCATGCCCGGCGACGGCCAGACGGCGTTGTCGCCCAAGAGGTCTATGACGCCGTAGAATTGGCGCGAATCGAGGCGATCGGGGCGCTCCAATTTGAGGGCGTCGCGCAAAACCTGGATGCCGCGCTGAACCAGCACTACAGCCAGAGCGGCTCTGAAGAACCGCACACCCAGGAGAGCGCCCCGTTGTCTGAGGCCGTTCGGCTTGAGCTGCGAGAACGACTGACGGGCGCGCCACCCCCCGACGCGGCACGAACCATTGTCGACGCGTGGCGTGCCACGTTGGATGGCAAGGCGCATGAAGACATTGAGGCCCTGTGCGAAACGGTGTCAGACCAAAGCGCTTTTTCGAAATTGGCGCGGCGTCTGATTGCGCACCTTGATCTTGCCGAAGACGACGTTCTTGAGCCAGACCCCGATGAAGCCGAAGAAGCCGACGACGCCGACCAAGACCAGGAAGGCCAATCCAACGACGGTGAGTGCGAGTCTTCGGGCTCCATGCAATCTGTCGGTGATGATGCCGCTGACGGATCGATGGACGACGCCGCCGAATCTGCGTCGGGCACCAGTGCCGAAGAGCGTCGCGAGATGGCTGGTGACGGTGAACCGGGTGGTCGCCCCGAGCAATGGCAAGACGACGCCAACCAGCGCCACAATGAACCCACCTACCGTGCCTATACCACGGCGTTTGACGAGATTGTTCACGCGAAAGATCTCTGCGACGCAGACGAACTGGCTCGGCTCAGGCGCCACCTCGACCAACAACTGCACTATCTTCAAGGTGCCGTCAGCCGCCTCGCCAATAGGCTTCAGCGACGGCTCATGGCGAAGCAACAGCGCGCCTGGGACTTCGATCTAGAGGAGGGCATGCTCGATTCCGCCCGTCTCGCACGGGTTGTCGTCAATCCCCTCTATTCGTTGTCCTACAAGATGGAGCGTGAGACCGATTTCCGCGACACCGTCGTCACTCTCTTGATCGACAACTCCGGTTCAATGCGCGGACGACCGGTCACGGTCGCCGCAATGTGTGCCGATATTCTGGCGCGCAC
>CALJDF010000166.1 GCA_938023835.1 uncultured Alphaproteobacteria bacterium | reverse complement strand
GACGGCATTGCGCTGCGGCTCGGCGTGTTCTTCAGCGGCTCGTCGGGGTAGCGAGGAAAGCCCGTGAAGGTGACCGCCCGCCAAGCCGACGCCTTTGTGCGCAAACCGCCCAAGAACGTGGTGGCGGTTTTGATCTACGGGCCGGACAGCGGGTTGGTGCGTGAACGCGGGCGCGCCTTGGTCAAGGGATCACTTGGCGGCAACGACGATCCGTTTCGGTTTATCGAGTTGGAGGGCGGCAAACTTTCCGAAGATCCCGCGCGCATTCTCGATGAGTCGGCGTCGATTAGTCTGACCGGCGAAAGCCGCGTCGTGTTGGTGCGGCAACCCGATGAGGCGGCGCTGAAGGCGTTCGAATCGGTCCTGGATCTCGAGCGGAGTGAGGCGCTTTTTGTGATCGAGGCAGGTGACCTCGGGCCGCGCTCGGGTCTTCGCAAAGCCTTTGAGAACGCAATGAACGCCGCCGCCGTACCGTGCTACGCCGACGACGCCGAGAGCATGACCACGCTGGTGCGGCAAGCGGTGAAGGATGCCGGCTTGCACATCGAGGCGCCTGCGGTCGACGACCTGGTGGCCCGCTTGGGCAGCGATCGCCTGGTCACCCGTGGCGAGGTTGAGAAGCTCATTCTCTTCAAGGGTCCGAATGGCGGCACGATTACCGCCGTCGATGTCGAGGAGTCGGTGGGCGATGTGGGTGCCGTGTCGACCGACGAGGTTGTGTACGCGACGGCGAGCGGGAATGCGGCACGGTTGGATGAGGCGCTGCAGCGCGCCTTTCGCGAAGGCGTGGCGACCGTGGCGTTGGTTCGCGCGGTTGGCCGACACTTCCAACGATTGATGCTCGCGGCGACCGAATATCAGAAGGGCACGACGCCGAAGGCCGCCATGGCCAAGTTGCGGCCGCCGGTGTTTTTCAAGCAACAAAATGAGTTCTCCGCCCAAATGCAGCGGTGGACGCCGCACGCGGTGGGCCGAGCCCTCGAGATCGTTACGGAAGCGGAATTAGATTGCAAAACAACCGGTCTGCCCGATGCGGCTGTGCTTGAGCGGGCCTTGATCAGGATCGCCGCCGCGGCACGGACCGGCACTTAAGGGTAGAGACTCGCGCCCGCGTAGCCCTCAAGAAATCATTGCGATATCGAAATATTAAGCGTCGTCTTGCGGGTGGTGCAAGAGGCGGCGGCAGATTTCGTCGAGTTGCTCCAGGGTGCTGTAGGCCACATGGAGGGCGCCGCCCTTTTTCTCGCCCTTGAATGAGATGGTCACGGGCAGGCCGAGCGCGGTGGAGATATCGCGCTCCAATGCAAGGGTGTCGGCATCTTTCGCCGCCGGCGCCCTGGAGGTGCGTTTTTTCTTTGGCGTGAGCGCCTCGGTCTGGCGAACATTGAGGCCATCCGCCAGGATTTGCTTGGCGACGGCCACCGGGTTGGGTTCGTTCAGTAATGCGCGGCCATGGCCGGCCGTCAGCAAGCCGGTGTGGAGCATTTCCCGTACTTCGATCGGCAGGTTCAAAAGCCGCAGCGTGTTGGCGATATGGCTGCGGCTGCGCCCGATCAGCTTGGAGACCCGTTCTTGGGTGTGGTCGAACTCGTCGATGAGACGCTGATACCCCTGGGCTTCCTCGATCGGTGTGAGATCCTCGCGCTGGACGTTCTCGATGAGGGCAACCTCGAGCGCCTCTTCATCGTTGAAGTCTTTGATGATCACCGGAACCTTGGTCAGCCGCGCCTGTTGTGCGGCCCGCCAGCGCCGCTCGCCGGCCAGGATTTCGTAACGGTCCGGGGTGTCGCCGTGCCGACGCACGAGGATCGGTTGCAGGATTCCATGCTCGCGAACCGACGCCACGAGATCGCGAAGATCGTTTTCGTCGAACCGGTGGCGCGGTTGGAACGGGCTCGGGATCAGATACTCGATCGGCAAATCCTTTTGGGATTTGACCTGATCAAGGGCGGCGTAATCGTCGTCGTCGTCGCCCATCAGGGCGGAGAGACCGCGTCCCAATCCCTTGCGTGGCGTGTCTTCGGCCATGCTGCCCTCCATCGTCATGCCGCCAGCGGCACGCTTTCACGGCGCAAGAATTCCTTCGCCAGTGCCATATAGGCGCGGCTGCCGGCGCACCGGTGATCGTACAGCACTGCCGGCTTGCCGTGCGACGGCGCTTCCGAGATCCGCACATTGCGCGGGATGATGGTGTCGTAAACCTTGTCGCCCAAATGGCCGCGGGCGTCGGCGGCAACCTGTTCGGACAAGTTGTTGCGCTTGTCGAACATGGTCAGCACCACACCGGTGAGTTCGAGGTCGGGGTTGAAACTCCGCTTCACCCGATCGACCGTGCGCAGCAGTTGGCTCAATCCCTCGAGCGCAAAGAACTCGCATTGCAAGGGTACGAGGACCGCATCGGCCGCGGCCAAGGCATTCAGCGTCAGGAGGCCGAGTGCGGGTGGGCAATCGATCAGGATGAAGTCGTGGCCGGTGTCGGCCGCCTCAACCGCGTCGCGGACCCGGTAGCTGCGGCGCTCCATGTCGATCAGTTCGATCTCCGCGCCCAACAAGTCGACCGTCGAGGTCACCAGATCGAGCCCCGGGATCGGCGAGTGGCGGATCGCTTGGCGCAAGGTCGCGCTACCCGACAGAACATCGTAGGCGGTGATCGTTCGGTCGGATTGGTCGAACCCCAGTCCGGTGCTGGCATTGCCCTGGGGATCGAGATCGATCACCAGAACGCTCTTGCCGACGGCCGCGAGCGCGGTCGCCAAATTGATCGTAGTCGTCGTCTTGCCGACGCCGCCTTTTTGGTTTGCAATCGCGTAGACGCGATGATGTTTGGTTGCGGCAAGTTCCGGAACCGTCGTCGTAGGCATGTCAGACATGGGCGAAAGCCTCCACCACAACAATGTGCCCGCTGGGATCACTCACGCTATCCACAAGCCGGTGCTGCATGTTCCAAGATTTGGCGGCTTCGGTCAATTCAATAACAACATCTTGTCCCTTGAGGAAAAGGCACTGGGTGGCCGGGCCCTGGAACCGCGCGGCATACATGAGCAGCCCCTCCATGGCCGTCAAGGCTCGGGCGGTGACGACCCGGGCGTGCCGGTCAAGGGTCACGGCCTCAAGACGCGCCGGATGGACGGTCACCGAACAGCCCATGAGCCGTGCGGCCTCGCGGAGAAAGGTACATTTCCGCCCGTTCGACTCGATCAGGTGGACATCCGGCACGCCACAGGCGGCCAGAACCAGGCCGGGAATACCGGCGCCCGCGCCCATGTCGACCACCGGGCCGGACCCGTCAGGCAGCAGCGGGAGCAGCTGGGCCGCGTCGAGGAGATGGCGGCGCCACGGGTCGGCCAGGGTGGAGGGCCCGACTAAATTGATCCGAGCCTGCCACTTC
>CALJDF010000165.1 GCA_938023835.1 uncultured Alphaproteobacteria bacterium | reverse complement strand
GGGATGCCGATAAACTTCAAAGGCAAGGTCCCCAAAAAGGTTGCGATCATGCAGGCTCGGCCCGAGATCTTCGGGATGGTGGAACTGGTGCAATGGGAAGTGTTCGAGGGCCGCGATGTCGCCGATCGCGCCGTGCCGCCGAACCGCGGGCACCTTGCCTTGCGCTGGCCGGTCGCCGACCTGGACGCCGTGCTGGCACGCGCCAACAAAGCCCTAGGCACGAGCATTGTTGCGCAAAAGGTCGACCTTGCCCCATTTGGCACCGTGCGAGCGGCGGGGTTCACCACGCCCGACGGCGCCTTGATCGAACTCGTCACGCCGCAGTAACGCCCCTTCGACACGCCAACCCCACGAGGACAGCCATGAGCGACACGCCTTTTCACTTTGTCCAAGCCGATGAGATGGACTGGACGCCGCATGTCATGGGATCGTCGATCCGCAAGGTATTGGACCTGGATGCCGAGATCGATTCCTACGTCCACCTGCGTTTCGTGCCGCCGGAACCGGCACCCCTGGGGCGTCGTCTGCATCTCTCGATCAACGAGACGTTTTATTTCGTGTCGGGCGCGTTTCCGAGTTGGGAATACGAGAACCCCGATGATGTCGACGGTAAACTCGTGATGTTTCGCGGCGGCACCTTTATGGACCGCGTGCCCTATAGCATTCACGGCACGCGTCCGGAGTCTGTGTCGCAAACCGGTTGCACGTTGTTGATTTGGACCAGCGGGGGCGCCGAGTTCGAGGCCGACCCCAAAGAGAGCATTCAGATTCCGTTCGACGGCACGGCACTCGCGTTCAACGCGCCGTTCACCATGCCGACGGTGATCGATTCGCCGGGGTTGCCGTGGCAACCGCATCCCACCCACGAGGGATGGCGCTGGCGGCCGTTGTCTCAGTTGCCCAATCAGGCCGGGCTGACGCCACGACCGGTATCGCTGATCTATGTGCCGCCCGACTGGCAAGGGCCGATCGCGCCGGCGCCGGTGCAACATCGGGCCTGGGTGTTCGGGTTGTCCGGCGGCATGGCGGTGACCGGCGACACGCCCCACGACCTGACGGAGAACGCCTATTTTCGCTGGGCGCCGGGGGCGCAACCGCAGTTCGGCAACGCGTCGCCTGTGGGGGCCACGTTTTTGTGCGTCGGCCACGATCTCGGGCTAGGCTAGGCCTGGGTTCGATCGCCACAATCGCGATCGTCAGGAATAGAGGGGCACACCAATATGATGGAATGGGACGTGAATTATTTGGGCGGCGCTGGTCAGCGTCGTGGCGGCGATGGTGATCGGCGCGATCTATTACAGCCCGGCGGTCGCCGGCAAAGCGTGGATGCTGGCCATCGGCAAGACGCCGGAAGAGATCAAGGCGTCGGCGAAACCGTCGATGTACGTCGTGACGGCGGTGTTGGCGTTTTTGCAAGCGATCGTGCTGTCGGCCGTGATCAGTTGGGCCGGCGACGTCAGCCTTTGGGGCGGCGTGTTGATCGGTCTCTTGTTGTGGGTCGGCATGGCGGTGCCGGTGATCAGCAACACCTTCCTCTTTGAAGGGCGCAAGCGGATCAACCACGTGATCAGCACCGGCTATTACCTGATCACCCTGGTGGTGATGGGCGGCATTATCGGCCCCTGGGGCTAAGCCCAGGGGCAACCGATTTCGAAGGGGCGGCTTTAGCCGCCGCTTTTCGTTAGGCGACCTTTTCGGCCTGCCACCCATCGAGCTTGGCGCGGGCGTTGTTGGTCTTGGGGTTCATGTTTTCGTCGTGAACATCGGTCTTGGCGGTGAGCTCGATCACGTAGCCGTTCGGGTCGCGGAAATAGATCGAGCGCATGACGTGGTGATCGGCGATGCCGCGCGACTCGATGCCCGCCGCCTTGCCCTTCGCCAACATCGGTTCGAGGACATCGGGTTGCACCTCAAGCGCGATATGCAGGTCGTAATCGTGCTGGTCCTTGAAATCGAAATCGACGTCGGGCACTTCGAAGAAGGCGAGGTACGAGCCGTCGTCGAGTTCGTAGAAGGTATGGAGCGCGTTGGTTTCGCGGCCGGTCTTGCTCTCGCCGATCTGCAAGGCGTGAGCGAGCGGCAGACCGAGAAAGTCCTCATAAAATTTGCGGGTTTCTTCGGAGTCGCGGCAGCGATAGGCGTTGTGGTGCAGTCCTTTGATCATGGCAGCCCTCTCCTGGAGTAATGCCCCGCACCCGTATGGCGCGCGCGACAGGCAGCGCAACAGGATGGAATGCCGCCCGTCTATTTGGGTGCATCAAACCAAGACGCTGCGCCGCCGTCGAGTCAATTTGATGTACCCCTAGGGATCGTAGGGCGATACGGGCATTGACGAGTCGCGCGGCTTGGCCCACACCATGGCGAATGAGCGACCCGAAACCCCTCTTTTCCTATCGCAAGCACTGGGCGCAACGCTTCGGCACGGCGCCGTTCCTGCCGATGTCGCGCGACGAGATGGACCTATTGGGGTGGGACGTGTGCGACATCGTGCTGGTGACGGGCGATGCCTATGTCGATCATCCGAGTTTTGGCATGGCGGTGGTGGGCCGATTGTTGGAGGCGCAGGGCTTTCGTGTCGGCATCATCGCGCAGCCCGATTGGCAAAGCGCCGAACCGTTCGCCGCGCTAGGCAGGCCCGAGCTTTTCTTTGGGGTCACCGGCGGCAACATGGATTCGATGGTCAATCGCTATACCGCCGACAAGCGGTTGCGCCATAACGACAGCTACACCCCACACGGTGAAGGCGGCAAGCGACCCGACCGCGCCGTGGTGGTCTATGCTCAGCGCTGCCGCGAAGCGTTTCGCGATGTGCCGATCGTGCTGGGCGGCATCGAAAGCTCGCTGCGACGGATCGCGCATTACGATTATTGGTCCGACAAGGTGCGGCGCTCGATCCTGCCCGACGCCAAGGGCGAAATTCTTTTGTACGGCAATGCCGAGCGCGCGCTTGTCGAGGTGGCCCATCGCATCGCCCAGAAAAAACCGATCGATACGTGCGACGACATCCGCGGTGTCGCACTGATGAAACCGGCGGTGCCAGCGGGATGGACAGAAATTCATGCTGACGATCTGGATGACGGTGACGAAGGCGCGCGCAATTTGGGGGACAACACGGTGGTGCGACTGCCGTCCTTCGCCCAAGTCAGCAACGACCGCGAGGCCTATGCGCGCGCGAGCCGCGTGCTGCACCGGGAGGCCAACCCCGGCAATGCGCGCGCCTTGGTGCAAGCCCACGGCGATCGCGAGTTGTGGCTGACCCCGCCGCCGATCCCGCTGACGACCAAAGAAATGGACGGGGTGTACGAACTGCCCTACGCCCGCGCACCGCATCCATCCTATGGCGACGCTAAAATTCCGGCCTGGGACATGATCAAGTTCTCGGTGACAATTATGCGCGGCTGTTTCGGCGGTTGTTCGTTTTGTTCGATCACCGAACATGAAGGGCGCATCATTCAGAGCCGGTCGGAAGGGTCGATCTTGCAGGAGATCGAAACCATTCGGGATCGCACCGAAGGCTTTACCGGTATCATTTCGGATGTCGGCGGTCCGACGGCCAACATGTACCGTATGGCCTGTAAGGACAAAGAAACCGAAGCCATGTGTCGGCGTCCGAGTTGCGTCTATCCCGACATCTGCAAGAACCTGAACACTAGCCACGAATCGCTGATCGGGCTTTACCGCAAAGCGCGCGCGATTCCGGGGATCAAGAAGGTGATGGTCGCGTCGGGCGTACGTTATGATCTCGCGATCAAGAGCCCGACCTATGTAAAGGAACTGGTGACGCATCACGTCGGCGGGTTGCTCAAGATCGCGCCCGAGCACACCGAAGACGGGCCGCTGTCGAAAATGATGAAGCCCGGTATCGGCGCCTATGACCGGTTCAAACAATTGTTCGATGATGCGGCCAAGAAGGCGGGCAAGAAATATTACCTCGTGCCCTATTTCATCGCCGCGCACCCCGGCACCACCGACGAAGACATGATGAACCTGGCGGTTTGGCTGAAACACAACAAGTACCGTGCCGATCAGGTTCAGACCTTCCTGCCCTCGCCCATGTCGTTGTCGGCAGCGATGTATCGCTCGGGCGTGAACCCGTTGCGCCCGGTGCGGCATGGCGGCTCGGAAGAGGTCGAGACCGTGAAGGGGCTGAAGCAACGCAGACTGCATAAGGCGTTCTTGCGCTACCACGACCCCGAGAACTGGCCGATGCTGCGCGATGCGCTGAAGAAAATGG
This sequence comes from uncultured Alphaproteobacteria bacterium, assembly GCA_938023835.1. Taxonomy (GTDB): domain Bacteria; phylum Pseudomonadota; class Alphaproteobacteria; order SHVP01; family SHVP01; genus CALJDF01. The sequence continues at coordinate 1,697 of CALJDF010000165.1, read as the reverse complement.
GCCGCGCCGATCTCATCGGCTACGGCAAAAAGCATCTCATCCCGCCGCGCCAACCCGCCGGCACCGGCACCACCGGTGGCGAGGGCAACCGCATGGGGCGCAAGCGCAAAGCGCAAACCTTCACTACCAAAGGCGTGCGGGTGCCGATGCCGCGCGGCTAAGCCGCGCGTTCTTGCACTAGGCGGTCGGAACCGCGTCAATCTTGTCGAGGTCGGGCAACCAATCGGTTTGCGAGCGACACCAGATTTGTTTTTTGGGCGTGAGGCTGTCTCGTTGGCGTAAGCCACCGACGCCCAGGGCAAGGAAGCTAGGTGGATCGACATCGTCGCTGGAGTAAAGCGCCGTCCCGCAATCCGGACAAAATGCTTGGCGAAGCTTACGGCCGCTTTCGGCGGTCTTGACGTAGATCGTGGATGAGCCCTGAGTGAGCCGGAAACTATTGGGTTCGGTAAACGCCGAAATGCGAAACGCCGACCCCGAAAAGGTTTGGCAATCGGTGCAGTGGCAGATGACGACATTGTCGGGATCGGTTTCGGCTTCGAACCGAATTGCGCCGCAATGGCAGGCACCGTCGATTTTCATGATCGTTTCTCCATATCAGGTTGGGGTGCCGAACGCGGCATCGTTGGCATAGAGGGCGGCGGCGAGGGGCGCATCAAACCCGGGCGGCGCGCACACCATGGCGCCGAGCGGCATGCCGGTCTCGGCGCATGATCCGCACGGCACCGAGGCGATCGGGCCGCCGAGCGCGGTCATCGGGGCGATGAGGTTGGGGTCCCCGGTCGCGGTCCCGACCGGCGCTGGTCCTGGCGCCGGTAGCAGGATGACGAGCGCGGGCCAGGGGAACGCAGCCCAAAAAGTCTGCCGCGCCGCGATGATGGACGACAGGGCGTTGGTGTAGGCGCCATCGGTGAGGGCCTGCCCGGCGCGGATGTCTTCGGCGAGACGGGGACTGATCAGGTCTTTGACGTTGAGAACGTCGGCATGGACGCGGCCCAGCTCATAGCTGCTGACAGTCCGGTGCCACGCCGCGAGATCGCCCAATACCAGCGGCGACGCGGTGGTACGGCAGGCAATGCCCGCCGCCTCGAGCCGGGCGCGAAAGTCGGCCATGGCGGGCGGCACGGTGGGTTCGACCTTTTCATCGATCAACGGATCGTCGAGAAAGACCGCGCTAACGGTGGCCGACGGCGGGGTGGTGCCAAAACCCAGCCCATCGGGCGCCATGGCCGCGACCACAAACGCCACATCGGCAGCCGTGGCAGCGAGCACGCCGACGGTATCGAAGGTGGGTGCGAACGGCGTAACGCCGGTACCAACAACCGAGAGCGTCGAGGGCTTGAACGCGCCGATGCCGCAGAACGCGGCGGGGCGCGACACCGAGCCCGCGGTTTGACTGCCCAGAGTGAACGGCACGCTGCCGCTGGCGACGGCTGCGGCCGAGCCGGCCGACGAACCGCCGGGCGTGCGGGTAGTGTCGTGCGGATTGCGGGTCGGCGGCACGGCTTCGTAGTAGGCGAACTCGGTGGTGTGGACCTTGCCCAGTGGTATGGCGCCTTGCGCGCGCAAGCGCGCAACGACCGTGGCATCCATCGCGGCGGGGGGCGCACCGGCCCGCGCGCGCGTCCCGGCGCGGGTGGGCACGCCACGCACGTCGATGATGTCTTTGATGCCGAACGGGATGCCATGCAACGGTC
>CALJDF010000164.1 GCA_938023835.1 uncultured Alphaproteobacteria bacterium | reverse complement strand
CATCGAAATGCGATCGTCCTCGATAGGGAATGCCAACGGCGTGGGCGATCGCCAATTCGCCTCGCTTGAAGAGCGGATGAAGTGGCGCCAACGTCGGGTGGAGCCCAAAGAAGCCGTCCAGATCGACCAGGCCACCTTCTTGACCCGGCGGCGCAAGCGCAAGGTCGCCTCGCAGCCGCCGGTAGGCGGCGTCGCCATAGGGGGCCACCGCGGCGAGGCCATCCATGCCGCCGCGCAGCAGCACGATGACGAGACGTTTCCCACTGTCGGGTGCGGCCCGAAGTCGCCCCAGGCCGACCGGCGCCGCCGCGACCGCCGTCCCAGCCATTATGCTCCTTAGGAGATGTCGGCGGGTTGGCATCGCTACTTCCTTTGAAACTCGGGGCTGGAAAAAACAAGAGCGACTGCTTCGGTGCGGCTTTCCGCTTGTCCGATCGTGTTTCGGGTCTCATCGGACAGGACCGGGCCCAACACTGCATTAGCCCAGCCGAGCGGATTGGGCACGGGCGCGCGCTTCCCAACGGCGCGGATCCATTCGATCCGGGTCATCAGTGCTTCGGGCCCCATCCAATCCTCGGTCCGATCAGACCAACCGGCTGGAGAGGGCGCGGTGAAGGGCGACTGGTTCATCAGCGCAAAAGCACCGACAACCGCTTTGTCGGGGAGATTCGTCGCGTTTAGCGCCCGAAAGCTTGAGATGACGAGGTCGTTGGGCGTCTTAAACTTGGAGAGCGGGGCGTCCCAGATCGCCGGTTCCTCGATGAGCGCCTCGGCCAAGGCGTTGAGGTCTCCATCGGTACTGCGAAAAACGGTTTCCAGGCGCGTCACGGTGTCCGGGTCCGGTTCATCGGCAACGAAATGTCGGGCCAGTTTGGTGGCGACGAAGCGCGCGGTTGAGGGGTGGGCCGCAAGGTCGCGCAGTGCCTGCTCGCCTTCGTCGACCGCTTTGCCGCGATAGGTCTTGCCCAACAGTGTCTTTCGACCCGGCTCGTGTCCGTAGGGGCGAAAAAGGAAGGCGCCGTCGGTGCCCGGGCCCTCACGTTCCTGGGGGCGTTTGACGCTCCAGCCAGAAATGAGCTTGGCTAGTTCGATCACGTCGTCTTGGGTGTAACCACCATCGACCCCGAGGGTATGAAGCTCAAGTATCTCCCGTGCTAGATTCTCGTTGAACCCAACGTCCCGGCGGCGCCCCCCGACGCTGTTGGGGCCAAACGACACGTAGTTGTCGAGATAGATCAGCATCGCCGGGTGTTGCGTAACCGCGACTAGAAGGTCGGCAAAGCGCCCGAAGATGTTCGGCCGAATCGCTTCACGCTCGAACGCGCCTACGGCGATCGCGATTTGCGGCCGCTTGGCGGAGACCGTGAAGTGGTTGCTCCAGAAGTGAACGAGGCGCTCACGAAACGGCGCGTCGCTCTCGATCGCGGCGTTCGTACGGCGACCAACTTCCTGCGACAGGATATCGAACGCCGTGCCGCGTAGGAATTTCCCAAAGGTGCCCGCTTTGCCCTGCTGGCGGAACATCTCGGCAAGTTGTTTCGATGAAGCCTCAAGGCCTTCTAATTGGCGTGGGACACTGAGGTTACCGATCTGCGCTTTCAGCCAACCTCTCGGATCCCCGCCGATTCGCTCTAGGTCGCCCGGCCGAGGCCCGTACCCGAAACGGGTCGCCGCAATCAAGGCCTGCACTGTGGCCATCGTGCCTCCGTGTGCGGAGCAAGCACTGCCCCTTAATCAATACCCACGCGGGCCGGTAGCAGTTTCCGTCGCAGGTTCACGCAGCCTGGGAAATGGCCCGCCATACGCGTTCGGGGGTCGCCGGCATATCGATATGGTCGACCCCCAGGGGTGCCAACGCATCCAAAATAGCGTTCACGACCGCCGGTAGCGCGCCGAGCGTACCGGCCTCCCCGGCACCCTTGGCACCCAGCGGGTTGGTCTGACAGAGGATCTCGTTGTAGCGGAAGTCGATGAACGGCAAATCATCCGCCCGCGGCATGCAGTAATCCATGAACGAGCCAGACAACAGCTGCCCGCTTTCATCATCGTAGACGGCATGCTCGAACAACGCTTGGCCCAAGCCCTGTGCAATGCCGCCATGGACCTGTCCGGCCACCAGCATGGGGTTGATGACCTTGCCGAAGTCGTCGACCACGGTGTAGCGGGTGATGCCTACCTGCCCGGTGTCGCGATCGATTTCCACCTCGCAGATATGCGCGCCGTTCGGGAAGGTTGGGACGGGATAGGTGTAATCGCCGGTTTGGTCGAGTCCCGGCTCCATACCGTCAGGTAGATTGGCGGAGTCTCTTGCAGCCGCGGCGACATCCATGATGGGAAGTGATCGATCGGTGCCCGTGATCGTGAACGTGCCATCGTCGAACTCGATGTCTGACTCGGCGGCTTCGAGCATGTGCGCCGCTACCCGGCGGGCTTTTTCGAGAACCTTGTCTGCCGTCGTCATAACGGCGTTCCCACCGATCACCAGCGAACGAGACCCTGCGGTGCCGCCGCCTTGGGGTAACAGACGATTGTCGCCCTGACGGAAATCGATCTTGTCGAACGGGATCCCGAGTGCCTCGTTAACAAACTGCGCAAAGGTGGTGGGGTGACCCTGTCCGGTCCCTAGCGTACCCATATCGAGCACGACACGACCGTCGTCCTTGAAGGTGATTTTGGCGGTTTCGGTCGGGTCAGCGCCCGTTGCTTCGATGTAGCTTGCCACGCCAAACCCGAGCAACTTGCCGCGAGCCTCGGCGTCTTTGCGTCGGGCGGCGACACTGCCTTGTTCGGCGGCAGATAGCGCATCGTTCAAGTTGCGGCTGAAGTCACCCGAATCGTAGCTGAGACCCATCGCGGTGTCGTAAGGCATGTCTGATTCGCGGATGTAGTTGCGCGTGCGCAAGGCATCCGCCGAGACGTTCATTTCGCGCGCGGCCCTGTCGACAAGGCGTTCGATCACATAGGCGGCTTCGGGCCGACCCGCTCCCCGATAGGCGTCGGTCACGACTGTATTGGTGAACACGCCGGTCACCGAAGCATGGGCAGCTCCGATGCGGTACTGACCGGGCAGCATGCGACTGTAGAGCAGAGTGGGGACTAGAGGTCCCACCTGGTTTGCGTAGGCGCCGAGACTTGCCACCGTGTTGACCCGCAAGCCTAGAAAGTCGCCATCCGCCGTCATTGCAAGTGCCGCCCGCGTCACGTGATCGCGTCCATGGGCGTCACTAACAAACGACTCGCCCCGCTCGCCGTACCATTTGACCGGCCGGCCCAACGCTTTGGCGGCCCATAGCACCAAGATTTGTTCGGCGTAGATGTAGCCTTTCATGCCGAAACCGCCGCCTACATCATCCGTTAGGACATGGACTTGTTTTTCGTCGACAGCCAGGATTCCCGCGGCGACCTGACCCAACTGAAACACATTTTGGCAGTTCGTATTCAAGGTGTAGGTGCCGGATACGGCGTCGTAACGGCCTGTTGCGCCACGGGGTTCCATCGACGCGCAGATCACGCGGTTGTTGATGAGTTCGACTGTGGTGACCCGATCGGCTTTGGCGAATGCTGCGTCGGTTGCGGCGGCATCTCCCATCGACCAGTCAAAGCACGTGTTTCCGGGTGCGGCGTCCCATATCTGTGTGGCGCCATCCTGCGTCGCTGCTGCTGTGTCGGTAAGGGACGGCAGCATCTCGTAATCGACCTCGACAAGTTCTGCGGCTTCTCTCGCCTGCTGCGGTGTTTCGGCCACCACCATCACCACGGGGTCGCCGACGTGCTTGACGGCAGTTGTTGCCAAGACCGGTCTGGGCGGGATGTAGGCGGCCGAGCCGTCACGTCGGGTAAGCTGCAGGATCTCGGCGGTCGGGCTAGGCATGTGACCAATGCCAGCTGCCTCGGCGTCGGCGCCGGTGAAGACACCGACGACGCCGGGGGCGGCCTTGGCGTCCGAGATATCGATCGATCCTAGGGCCGCATGGGCATGCGGCGAGCGCACCAGAACGGCGTGCGTTTGGCCCTCAATCTGAATGTCGTCGTGAAAGCGCCCCTGACCGAGCAAAAGCCGATCATCCTCGACCCGGCGGATGCTTTTCCCAAAGCCGAAATCCGACATCGCTACCCTCCCAAAATCGCACGCCTCTTACGGCGCGTTGGGGAGAGAATACAAGGGTGCTGGGGCGCCGTCGCCCCTTCCGGGCGGTCTAGGCGGCTTTGGCGTCTTGGATCGCGCGCCAAACGCGTTGCGGCGTTGCCGGCATTTCGATGTGTTTGACGCCCGCAGGCGCCAGAGCATCGAGCACGGCGTTGATCACCGCACCGGTTGCGCCCGTGGTGCCAGCCTCACCGGCACCCTTAACCCCGAGGGAGTTCGTCGTGCAGGGCACCGCGTTCATGTCGATCTTGATCGAGGGCATATTGAGAGCCCGCGGCATGCAGTAGTCCATGAACGAACCGGTCACGAGCTGCCCCGAATCGTCATCGTAGATCGTGTCCTCGAATAGGGCCTGGCCGACGCCTTGGACGATCCCGCCGTGAATCTGGCCGTGCACAATCATCGGGTTCAGGACCACACCGAATTCGTCCACCACCGTGTAGTTCTCGATCGCGGTATGTCCGGTGTCGGGATCGATCTCGACCTCCACAATGTGGCACCCATTGGGAAAGCTTGAGGCCTCTGACTTGTAGGTCGCGTCCTCACTCAGTCCTGGCTCCATCCCGTCCGGCAGGTTCGCCGGATCGTTGGCGCCTTTGGCCACATCGGCCAGGCTCACCGTGCGGTCTGTGCCCGCAATGGTGAAGGTGCCACTCTCAAACTCGATGTCGGCTTCCGCCGCCTCTAGCATGTGCGAGGCGATCTTGCGTGCCTTGTCGATCACCTTCTCGACGCCGGCGAGCACTGCGCCGCCGCCGCTATAGCCAGATCGCGACCCGCCCGCGCCACCACCCTGGGGCAGAACGTCAGAGTCGCCTTGATGCACGGTGATGCGGTCGTAATCCGTCCCGAGTTTGTCGGCGACGATTTGCGCAAAGGTCGTGGCATGGGCCTGGCCTTGCGTGAGCGAACCCGAATAGGCCATCACCGACCCGTCGGCATTGACCTCGATCCGGGCCGTTTCCGGCACGCCGCCGGCGGTGGCCTCGATGTAGACCGACATACCGATGCCGCGCAGGCGGCCTCGTCCTGCGGCCTCTTTTCGGCGGGCGTCGAAACCGTTCCAGTCCGCAGCCTTCAGGCAATCATCGAGGTTCTTGGCGAAGTCGCCGGAGTCGTAGACCAGTCCGGTCGGTCCACTGAACGGCATTTGCTCGGCCGCGATCAGATTGCGCCGCCGAATCTCGATGGGGCTCAGGTTCATCTCGCGTGCCGCAAGATCGACAAGGCGCTCGATGACGTAGCTGGCCTCGGGCCGACCGGCGCCGCGATAGGCATCGGTAAAGACCTTGTTGGTGATGCTGACCTCGACCTCGGCATAGACCTGGGGGACGCGGTATACGCCCGGCAGCAATCGGGTACTACCGACCGACAGGATCATCGGCCCGAAATTCGAGGCATAAGCCCCCATCGAACCAACCGATGTCGCGCGCACGGCAAGGAAATGCCCCTCTGAATCGAGTGCCAGTTCGGCATCGATCACCAAATCGCGGCCTTGCGTATCGCTCAGGAACGCTTCGCTGCGGTCGGAATACCACTTCACCGGGCGACCCAAATTCTTGGCGGCAAACATGACCAGGGGTTGCTCCGGATAGGGCATGCCCTTCATGCCGAACGAGCCGCCGACTTCGGGGCAGGTGACGTGTACTTTGCTCTCGTCGATGCCCAGCATTTCGGCGCAGATCGCCCGGTTGCGGTAGACGCTCTGGGTGTTCGTGTGCAGCGTGTAGCGATCGGAGCCTGCGTCATAGACCCCTATACACCCGCGGGGTTCCATCGAGGCGGCCACGATGCGCTGGTTGACGTGTTTGAAGCGAACTGTCTTGTGGGCAGTCGCGAACGCCGCATCGGCGGCCTCGGCATCGCCCATCGTAAATAGAAACGCGTCGTTACCGTCGGTTTCGTCGGCGTAGATCACCGGCGCATCGGGGGCAAGCGCCGCCGCCGTATCGGTGACGCTTGGCAGGATTTCATAGTCGACAAATACCGCTTCCGCGGCGTCCTTTGCCTGGGCGCGCGTTTCGGCCACCACGAACGCGACCGGGTCGCCGACGTGGCGTACATGGCTTCGTACCAACACGTGATGTGTCGGGAAAAATCGCTTTTCACCATTCCGACGTTTGAATTCGAACATGCCGTCGACCGCGCAGGGCAGGGGGCCAATGCCCTCAACGTCCTTGCCGGTATAGATGGCAAGCACACCATCCATGCCCTTTGCGTCACTGACATCAATAGAGAGGATTTTGGCGTTGGCGTGGGGCGAGCGCAGGACGAATCCATGCGCTTGGTTCGGCTCGTTCATATCGTCGATATAGCGGCCCTTGCCGACGATCAGTGTGTCGTCTTCTTTGCGTTTAACCGCTTGGCCGATTCCGAACTCACCCATTGTGTGCCTCTCGTTGTGTCTAACGGCAAATGGCCGCCGATTGGCGGCCACCTGCTCCTGTGTCGTAAGAAAATCGAACTAGGCGGCCTTCGCTTCATCCATCATCCGCCACAACCGTTCCGCAGTGGCGGGCATTTCAACGTGTTTGACTCCAAAGTCCTGCAGTGCGTTGACTAAGGCATTGGTTACACATCCCAAGGCACCGACGGTGCCGGCTTCGCCGGCCCCTTTGATGCCCATCGGGTTGGTCTTGCACAGCACTTCGTTGAAATCGAGTTTGAATGTCGGGAAGTTGTCGGCTCGCGGCATGGCGTAGTCCATGTACGACCCCGTGACCAACTGCCCGGACTCGTTGTCATATACGCAGTTCTCCATGAGCACCTGGCCGACCCCTTGAACGATACCGCCATGCACCTGGCCCGCCACCAGGAGCGGGTTGATGACCTTGCCAAAGTCGTCGACGACAACATAGTTGATCAGCGTGACGTTGCCGGTATCGCGGTCGATCTCGAGCTCGCAAACATGGCACCCGTTGGGGTAGGTGCCGGAGTCGACGTCCGAGCCCGCCCGCGTGTCCAAACCGGCGTCCATACCGGCCGGCAGGTTGGCTTGGTCTTTCGCGGCCGCAGCCACCTCTCCGATGGTCAGGCGCCGATCGGTGCCGACAATGGAGAAGGTGCCGTCGGCGAATTCGATGTCCGACTCGGCTGCCTCCAACATGTGGGCCGCGACTTTTTTGCCTTTTTCGATGATCGCATCCGAGGCGTGTTTGAGAGCGGCACCGCCGAGCATCATCGATTTGGAGCCGCCCGTCCCCCCGCCGGTTTGCACTCGGTCGGTATCGCCTTGGACGACGTTGATTCGGTCGAACGGGAGGCCCAGCATTTCCTCGAGGACTTGCGAGTACGATGTCGCATGGCCCTGTCCATTCGTTAGCGTGCCGATCAAGACCGTTACGGTCCCGTCGTCCTCAAAGATCACATCGACATTTTCGTTAGGGCCGCCAGCTGCGGCTTCGACGTAGCAGGCGATGCCGATGCCGCGCAGCTTACCGGCCTTGGCCGACTCCGCCCGCCGTGCGGCAAAGCCGTCCCAATCCGCGAGTTTCATCGCATCGTCCAAGTTTTTCACGAAGTCACCCGAATCATAGTTCGGCCCGAGGGGCGCCTTGTACGGGAGTTTGTCCGACGGAATGAGGTTGCGCCGACGAATCTCGGCGGGGTCCATGCCCATTTCTTGCGCCGCCGCGTCGACCAGCCGTTCGATGATATGAGATGCCTCTGGGCGACCGGCGCCGCGATAGGCATCGATCGGTACGGTATTGGTGAAGACGCCGACGACGTTCACATGGGCAGTCGGGATGTCATATAGACCGGTCACCATGCCGGTACCGGCCATCGTCGCCACCATTGGCGCGAAATTCGACAGATACGCGCCCATCGCCGAAATGTTCTCAACCCGCAGGGCCAGGAAACGGCCGTCCTTGTCCATCGCCAGCTCGGCATGGGTCACATGGTCACGGCCCTGCGTGTCGGTCACGAAGGCTTCGGTCCGTTCGCTCGTCCACTTCACCGGGCGACCGGTCTTTTTTGCCAACCATGGCATGAGACATTGCTCGGGGTAGACAAACACTTTCATGCCGAACCCGCCCCCAACATCGGGTGAGACGACGCGAACTTGGTTGGCTTCAGTACCCAACGCGCCGGCAACGATGTCGCGCATCATGTGGACGTTTTGGCAGGGCGTGTGCAGCGTGTAGCGGCCACTTTTTTCATCGTACTGACCGAGGGCCCCGCGGGGCTCCATGGAGGCGACGACGACGCGGTTGTTGACCAAATCGATCTTGGTGACGTGTTCGGCCTTGGCCAGCACGCCGTCGACGGCCTCGCGGTCGCCGTTCTCCCAATCGAAGACCTTATTGTCGGGCGCTTCGTCCCAAATCGTCGCGTCGCTCGTTAGCGCCGCAGCCGTATCGGTGACCGAAGGCAAGACATCGTAATCGACCATGACCAGATCGGCGGCGTCCTTTGCCTGTTTAGCCGTTTCGGCGACGACCACCGCGACGGCGTCGCCGACGGTGCGGACCTTGTCGCTCGCCAGGAGGGTGTGCGGGGGCTGTGCCATCTTCGAACCGTCACGCGAGGTCAGCACGGCGAGGCAAGGAATCCCGCCGAGGCTATCGGCCTCGACATCTTTGGCCGTAAAGATGCCAATCACGCCGGCCGATGCGGCGGCTTCAGCCGAATCGATGTCGTTGACCTTGGCATGGGCATGGGGTGATCGAACGAAATAGGCATAGCTTTGCCCTTCCACCGTCACATCATCGAGATAGCGCCCGCCGCCCGTAAGCAGCCGATTGTCTTCTTTACGACGGACCGCTTGGCCCACACCGAATTGACCCATTCTTTACCTCTTCTGGTTGGCCGGTAGACCCAGCCTCGTTTCTTCCGCAGCGCCTTACAATAGGCAATTGGCACGGACCCGACCAATGCCAATTTTCGATACGAACTGGACTATTTTGGCCGGCTAGTCAGGGGTCTTGGGGCGCCCAGAAACTAGCCGGTAGACTAGGGCGCCGGTCAGCATGACCACCATCACCCGCAGAAAGTGCATCACGGTGACAAAGGCCGTGTCGGCCGCCAGCGCGAAGGCAATCAGGCTCATTTCCGCGAGGCCCCCTGGGGCAATCGACAGGAACAAAATGAACCCATCCATGCCAACCAAGCGCGAAAACAAAGCGGCGACACCGATTGCCAAGGCGATCATCGACAAGCCCGTAAAGGTCGCGATCCCAATGGTACGGAGCATTTGGAGCGGGCTCAACCGGTCGACAAAACGGCAGCCGACGCCGGTGCCGATGACCACAAGGCTGATCGACACCAGCCATGCCGGGACCGAGGCGTCCGTCACGCCGGTGGCGTGCAACAGGGCCGACAACACCATGGGGCCGATCAGCGGGGCGGCTGGAATCCGCAAGCGACCGGCGATCGCATAGCCAACGACCGCGCAGCCCACCAGTAACGCGATCTCCAGTGGGGTCGATGCGATGTTGGCGCCGCTGGGGGGCGTCGTTGGCACGTCCAGTCGTTCGACATAGCGGAAGTAGAACGAAATCAATGTGACGACGAGGACGATGCGAACACCGTGATTCAGCGGCACGATGCGGGCGTCGCCACCAAGGGCTTCGCTCACCAGAGTCATTTCCGAAAGGCCGCCCGGCGTCGATGAAAAATACGCCGTGGTATGGTCGTAGCGCCCCAGCGTGCGATAGATCGTGTAACCCAAAGCCGTCGCAGCCGCCATGAACGCGACCTGGATCAGCAACGTGCCCCCGAAGCGCGCCGCTTGTCCCAGCAATTCGGGCGTAAACGCGCTGCCCAATAACACGCCGATGACCGTGACGAACACGCCGCGAAAGCCGTTCGGCATCCGAACCGGTGCACCGGCAAGGGCTGCCGCCATAACGGCAATCATCGATCCCAGCATCCACGCCAAGGGCAGCGACATGGCGTAAAAGACCGTGCCACCGATTGCGCCAATCGGGAGTGCGATGGCCAAGCCGCGGCGTGTTGTTGGGCTCATGCGACGAAGCGGCCGAGTCGTACAGCGGTTTGGCCGCGTTTGATTCGCCGGGTCGGCATGATCAGGACGCAGTCGTCATAGGGCGTCACCACGGTCTGGTCGCCGTCGCGCGCAATGGCAGTGCCGGCCTGGGGAATGACCTCAAGTCCCTGGTAATCGTCGAGGAACTGAAAGTCAGCGTGTTGAACAGTCACAGCATTTGAAACTTCGACAATGCGTTGTTCTGGCTGCGCTGAAGTGAGCCTGGGGGCAAGCCAGTCGGTGCCGACAACGTCGAAAGCTGCAAGGAAACGAACCGCGGCATCGATGGCCACGTCCCGACTGTCGGCGTGCCAATGCTGCCCACATTCGATCAAGACTGCAGTGCGGTTGTCGTTGTCATCAGAGAACGGTCCGTAGTCACGCATTCGCACACCCGTCGCGTGGCCTGCGTCGATAACAATGTGCGTTGGCACGCCGATCGTCGCGCAGGTCGTGCGGCATTTCTTTGTTGTTCCGGCCAACGCCAATGCCGGGCTCGGCGCTTGCATTGAATGCAAGTCGAGTAGGTGGTCGATGTCATCGATCAACGGGCGGAGCGCCTTTGCTCGCTCATGTTCACGCGACCGGGTTGGTGCATCAAGGACTTCTGCGGACCACAGCCGATTGAAGTCCTCATCGAGATAGCGCGATGCGCCCGGGTTGGTCGCATCGAACGTCTCATAGGCGGCCACGTTGGCGAAGCTGAGGCTTAGCCTTCCGCGTTTCGGCGCGACGTTATGGCGGAACAAGTAGTCTAACGCGTGCGCGCCGCACACCTCGTTGCCGTGAGTCAGGGCATTGATCAAGAGGTGTGGTCCCGGCCGACCGCTTTCGAGCGTTGTGACGAACGGGATCGGCGTGTTTCCGGTGTAGGCGCTGATATCGATCGGAAGCAGCTCGAGCGGCTGCGAGGTTCGGTGGGCGGCCGGGTTCACGGAATGAATTGTTCGTTCAGAATGCGTTCTTCGAGATTGTGTTCGGGGTCGAAGAGCATGCGCATCCGCCGTGCGCGATCCTCGCGGACCTCGACCCACGAAACATCGCGCACTTCGGTATGGTCCGCGACGGCGCTCACCGGGCGTTTCTCGGGCTCCAGAATGTCAAAGCGCACAAGCGCGCGTTGCGGCAATAGCGCGCCACGCCAGCGGCGGGGTCGAAACGCGCTGATCGGGGTCAGCGCCATGATGTCGGCGCCGATGGGAATGATCGGCCCATGGGCCGAAAGGTTGTAGGCCGTGCTGCCGGCCGGTGTGGCCAGCAAGATGCCGTCGCAAATCAATTCCGGGATGCGCACCACGCCGTCAACCGAGATCTTGATCTTTGCGGCTTGCCGCGTTTCGCGCAAAAGCGACACCTCGTTGATCGCCAAGGCCCTTTTGCGTCGACCTTTTCGCATTGCCACCATCTCTAGGGGCCGCAACGAGACCTCTTCGGCGTCGGCGATCCGTTCCAGCAATTTTTCTTCGCGGAACTCGTTCATCAAAAAGCCGACGGTCCCCTTGTTCATGCCGAAGATCGGTACATCGCGCTCCATATAGCGATGCAAGGTTTCCAGCACGAAACCGTCGCCACCAAGTGCGACGATTACATCGCTCTTGCTCGGCGGGACATGTTTGTAACGGCGTTTCAGCCGAGCGAGGCCGTTCTGCGCGTCTTTGGCACGACTCGCGACGAAACTGACGGTGATGCGGTCCGGCATAGCGACGTTTCCGAGGGTGTCGGGAAAGGAACGGAGAGTATAGCCCAAGGCGTGATCGGCACCAGCGATCCGCGAGGCGTTGCCTGTTCTCGCGTCGTCGCGCATCATGGCCAGCCATTTGGAGAGTATTGCGCGATGCGTCTAGCCCTGTTGGTTGCGACTGTTCTGCATGGACTCGCTATTGCGGGTACGCCCGTGTCGGCTCAAGACAAGATCGATCGCCACCAAGGCTATTACTATCCCGAGCTGGCCAGCCAGGAGACCTACGTCGCGCGCGCCGTGACGTTGCCGCAGGCGACGCGGGAATCGCGCATTGGATTTGTGACAGGGATGACCGCGCAACAGCTCCGGGCGCCGTTCCCACCTCAGTTCGCGATCTTTGCAAAGGGCGACGGGGCCCAAAAATTGATCATCGTGGCGCTCAACGACACTGCCATCGGCACCGTCTACCGTGCGCGCGCCTTGCTTGCGCAGCTCACCGCGCAGGTCCGTACAACGCAGTTCTTCCAGGAACTTGGCGTTGCCGGATTTTTTCACGTTCTTCGATATGGCCAAGATGATGGGGTTCGAACAAAT
>CALJDF010000163.1 GCA_938023835.1 uncultured Alphaproteobacteria bacterium | reverse complement strand
CGGCCCCGACCGCGGCGAGAAATTCAGCAACTGAACGAGCCGGGACCTGAGCGGGACACGGCTCGCCGCCGCGTTCCCACGCAGCCGAGCCGCCGATAGCGCATAAAAAAGGCTCCGCCGAAGCGGGGCCTGATTTGGTTCGAATCTAAACGGCTTGGGATTCAGAAATCGTGAAGGTCAGCGTCTCGGTGTAATCGGTCGCCTGATCGAGGTTCGCCGAAGTGCCGTCGTAGGTGATGTTGGCATCGTAGCTATCACCCCCTACGGCCGACCGGGCGCCACTCGAAATAAAGATCCCCGTCGCGCCGCTGAACGAAACGGCGACAGCATCGCGCAAGAGGCTGAACGATAGATCGTCGTTCGTGGTTGCCGTCGGGCTGTGGAAACACGGACCATTGGCCGCGCCGCAGTCGCCCGCGCCGTTGTTCAACGAACTGATCGATACCGAATAACCCGTGGGGTTATTGGCTTCGGCCACAACCGTCGCGACTTTGAGCTGGGTCACCGATCCGGTGAGATCAAGGCCCGACGCCGAGGCTGTCGGCGTCACCGTAATCGCCAAAATCTGTTGCACAGTGCCGGTCAGCGTGAGCTGCCCGGAGGTCGCGGCGATGGTAGCAGTACCGCCCGCCAACACGCCCACTGCCGCAATCCCGGCGAGCGTTCTTTGCAGAGTACTTCTGCTCATTCTTGTCTCCTCTGTACCGCACACGAAGTATGCTTGTATTGTCGGGTTTTGTGTCGAATAAATCATTGATTCCAAGCAATAAACCCAGGGTTGTGGCGATCACATACGATGTGCCGCCCGCAACCCGACGGAGAGGCCCGTATTCCGATGTCGACAATCGACGCGTGTAGCGCGCAGCTGAGACAGATTCTGGGCAACGACTTCGTCCATGACGACGCCGAAACCCGGCAGTTCTTTTCGACCGACATTTTCTACGAGGCCGAACCCTGCGCGCTGGTGATCGCGCCCGGCAATTCCGAAGAACTGGGCGCCGCTGTTGCGGTCGCCACCACCGCAGGGTTGGCGATCGTGCCGCGGGGCGGTGGGATGTCCTATACGCGGGGCTATCTCGGCGGCCCTGAGTCGGTGTTGGTCGATACGCGGTGCATGGACCGCGTCCTTGAGGTCAACACCGAGGACATGTTTGTCACCGTGGAGTGCGGCATTTCTTGGGTCGCGCTCGACGACGCGCTCAAGCCGCACGGGGTGCGCACGCCGTTCTGGGGAACCGGGTCGGGGCTCTACGCGACCGTGGGCGGCACGCTGTCGCAAAACGCGATCAACTACGGCTCGGGCCGATTCGGGCCGGCGGTCGACTCGGTCTTGGGGTTGAGCGTGGTGCTGGCCGACGGGAGCACGTTGACGACGGGGTCGGCCGCGACGCCGTTCGCCCCCTCGCCGTTCTTTCGCACCTACGGCCCCGACCTCACCGGCCTTTTTCTCGCCGACACCGGCGCCTTGGGCGTGAAGGCCACGGCAACGTTGAAGCTGATCCGGCGCGCGCCGGTGACGGCCTATGCGTCGTTCGAGTTCGCCGCGGTCGAGGACCTATGTGGGGCGATGAGCGAGTTGGCGCGGCACGCGATCACGAGCGAGTGCTCGGGCTACGATGCACTGCTGATGGCCTACATGATTCGCAAGCAAAGCCTGGCCGACGACATCAAGAAGCTCGGTCAGGTCGTACGGTCCGGGCGCGGCCTCCTGGATGGGATGCGCGATGCCGCGAAGGTGGCGATGGCCGGCCGACATGCCTTTCGCGACATCGCCTATTCGATTCACTTCACCGTTGACGGTCGCGACGAAAGCGACGCCGCCACCAAGATGGCCCAAGCGAAAGCGATTTGCGGGTCGACCGGCACCGAGATCGAGGCCAGCGTGCCACGATTGGTGCGGGCGGGACCGTTCCCGCTGCCCACGCTTTTGTTCAACCAAGACGGCAAACAATGGGTGCCGGTGCATGGCATTGTGCCGCATTCGCGCGCCCTCGCGTTTGTCGGCGCCGTGGAAACCTATTTCGAGTCGCAGCAAGAGGTGCTCGACCGCCACGGCATCGAGTGGGGCAATTTCATCGTGCCGGCGAGCGCCCAAGCGCTGCGGATCGAGCCGTGTTTGTTTTTCCCCGATGCACCCAACGCGCTACGCCGCAGCTTTTTCGATGACGACTATCTCGCCGGGATGGCGGCGCATCCGCGCAATCAGGGCGTCCACGATGCGGTACGGGATCTGCGTAAAGGTATTGCCGCGTTGGCCAAAGACTACGGCGCGGTGCATTTCCAGATTGCGCGACAATATCCCTACCGAGAGACCCGCGAGCCTGAAACCTTCGCCCTGCTCGAAGCGGTTAAGGCCAAGCTTGATCCCCGCGGGCTGATGAACCCCGGCGTCTTGGGCCTGGATTAGCCCCCGGCCACCAAATGTCCTTAAGCTGCGCCCTATGAAACGAGACTGGATCACCGGCCTATTATTGCTGACCGCTGCGCCGCTCTTCGTGGTCGGCTTGTGGATGCCGGTCATCTCGGTGCGCAGCATGTTGGTGTTTGCGCGCGAGTTTTCGTTGTTAGACGGCGTGGTCGCTTTCTTTCGCAACGGCGATTACTTCCTGTTCGCGATTGTCGGGGTCTTCACCATCCTCCTCCCGGCGCTGAAGATCGGGACCGTATTGACGGTGTGGGGGTTGGGGCTGACCCACGGGTGGGCGCCGCGCCTGGTTCGGGTGTTCGAACGCATTTCACGATGGTCGATGTTGGATGTCTTGGTCGTGGCGCTGACCATATTGCTTCTTGAGGGCAGTCTGGTGACACGCGCCGATATCGGTCTGGGGATTATTCTATTCGGCAGCGCCGTCATTTTGTCGACGATCGCCACGCACCGAATTGCCCACTGGACCCGGCAAGCCCGCGACGATGAGGTATGATCGGGCGATGACAGGTTGGACCTCGGTCGATGAATTGGTCGCACAGATCCCCGATGGATCCAGGCTCGCGCTAATACGCGACGGTTGCGGCGTGGCCATGACCGCAACGCGCGCGTTGCTGCGCCGCGGGGTGCAAGGCCTAGAATTGGTCAACGTGCCGACCGGCGGCATGCAGACCGACCTCTTAATCGGCGCGGGGTGCGTGGCCGAATTGGAAACCTCCGGGGTGTCCCTCGGTGAATACGGGGCCGCAGGTCGGTTTGCCGATGCGGTGCAGCGCGGCGCCATCACGTTGAAGGAAGCGACCTGCCCCGCGATTCATGCGGGCCTCCAAGCCACCGAAAAAGGCGCGCCGTTCCTGCCGCTGCGAGGCATTCTGGGCTCGGATATTCTGCGCTTTCGGTCCGATTGGCGGGTGATCGACAACCCGCTGACCGACGGCGCCGCCGACCCGATCGTGGCGATTCCCGCGATTGCCCCCGATGTCGCGTTGTTTCACTGCCCGATGGCGGACGATGCCGGCAACGTATGGGTCGGGCGCGAACGCGATTTGGTTACGATGGCGCACGCCGCACAGACGACGCTGGTCACCGTCGAGCGGCGTTATGCCGGCAATCTCTACGACGATGCGACGTTGGCGGCGGGCACGTTGTCGTCGTTTTACGTGACGGCGATCGCGGAAGCGGCCGAGGGGTGCAAACCCCTGGGATTGCCGAACCACTATGACGAAGACGAAGGCCACCTGCGCGCCTATGCCGAGGCATCACGGAGCGATGCGACGTTTGCCGCCTATCTCGACCAGCACGTGATGCGCACCGAGGTTGCGTGACGGCGTTCAAGAAAGAAGAACTCCTGATTGCCGCGATGGCGCGCTTGTTGCGCGGGACGCGACACATCGCCGTGGGCGTGTCGTCGCCGATCCCAGCGTCGGCGGCGCTGCTCACCCGGCGCCTATCGGGCGGTTCCACACGGGTGTCGATTCTGGGCGATCCGAGCAACACGTTTTGGTCGGACGGCGGCAAGGAGCTTTTCGATTGCGCGGCGCAAGGGCGGGTCGATGCATTCTTTTTCTCCGGCGCACAAATCGACGGATCGGCCAACATCAACCTGGTGGGGATCGGCGACTATCCGCAATCCAAAGTGCGGTTCGGCGGATCGTACGGCTCGGCGTTTCTGTATTACATGATCCCCCGCATCATTCTGTTCCGCCCCGACCACAACGCGCGGGTGTTGGTGCCCAAGGTTGATTTCATCAGCGCGGCAGGGACCAGTCCACCCGAGGTGTGGCGACGGGGTGGCCCGCACGCGCTGGTCACCGGCAAGGGCGTGTTCTCGTTCGACCGGGCGGTCGGGCGTTTTACGCTCGAGTCGGTGCATCCGGGATCAACAATGGAAGAGATCAAGGACGCCACCGGATTCTCATTCGATGTCGCGCCAGACCTAAAAGAAACCGAACCGCCCGACGCCGAAACACTGGATCTGATCCGTGGCGCGGTCGGTGGTGAAATCGCCGCGACCTACCCGAAGTTCGCGCGTGAAACACTGGGAGTAGCGACATGACCCGAGCGTTGGACGGGATGAAAGTGATCGACCTCTCCCGGGTGTTGGGCGGTCCTTATTGTACGCAAATGCTGGCCGACCACGGCGCCGACGTCATTAAGGTCGAGCCGCCGCAGGGCGACGAGACCCGCGAATGGGGCCCGCCGTTTGAACACGGCCTAAGCGGTTATTTTGCCAGCCTGAACCGGAACAAGCGCAGCATTGCGCTGGACCTCTCGTTGGAGGAGGGGCGGACGGTTCTGATGCGCATGCTCGAAACCGCCGACATCGTGATCGAGAACTTCAAAGTGGGCTCGATGGAGCGCTGGGGCATTGGTCCTGAGGCGCTGCAAGAGCGCTTTCCCCATCTTGTACACGCGCGGATCACGGGCTTCGGCAGCGACGGCCCGCTGGGCGGCATGCCCGGGTATGACGGGGCGGTCCAAGCGTGGTCGGGGCTGTTAAGCGTCAACGGCGATCCTGAAACCGGCCCGGTACGGGTGGGTGTGTCGATTGTCGACATGGTGACGGGGCTCAATACCGCGATCGGCATCTTGATGGCCGTCGAGGAACGCCACCGTTCCGGGCTCGGCCAGTTCTTAGAGGTCACGCTGTACGACGCTGCGCTGTCGATCTTGCTGCCCTACCCGCACAACTGGTTCATGACCGACCGCGCGCCCAAAATGATGGGCAACCGCAGCCCCAACATCGCGCCCTATGATTTGTTTCCCACCGCCGGGCACAAACTTTTCCTAGCGGTGGGCAACGACCGCCAGTTCCGCCGCCTGTGCGCCGAATTGGAACGGCCTGAGATCGCCGACGATCCCCGCTTTGCGACTAATGCAGACCGGCTCGGCCATCAGGCCGAACTGCGCGCCGCACTGGAAGGCCTGCTGGCCGACAAGGATGGCGAGACGCTCGCCAAACGGCTGATGTCCATCGGCATTCCCGCGGGGGCGGTGATGTCGGTGCCCGACGCCATGAACAACGAACATACCGCCCACCGCGACATGGTGGTCGAGGCCGGACGCATCCGCACCATTGGGCCGCCGATCAAGTTCGGTCGGACGCCCGCTGGGGCCCATCGGGAGCCGCCCGCCTTTGGTGCCCACAGCGCCGAAGTCTTGCGCGAATTCGGCTTCGACGACGGCGAAATCGACGCCTTGGCCGCCGCCGGTGTGACACCGGCAGAAACGAAAAAACTGATCTAAGTCAGGATCTTAGCGCGCCGACCGCCAACGATGCCCACGATCCGTACGCCGTGTCGCCGAGCGCAGCACGGCGACGGCAATGTGTTATATTGGCGAAAATCCAGTGAGCCAACGGCGCAGGAGCGAAGAGATGGAACAAGAACGAGTCACATGGCGGGGATTCGGCAAGCACGAGATGGTGGTCGACACCAATCACGACGAAGCTGCCCGCCTCGATTTCACGATCAACCTGTTCAAGCATGTTGGGTCGGAAATCTGGCCTGGCCATCGCAAGCTCTATGACCAAAAGGTCGAGCCAGCCTTTGAGAAAGAGCATGGACGCAAGCCGAAGGATCGTCACGAAGTCCGCAAAGCGATGCTCCGTGAAGAGTATTTCCGCCTTTGGAGCATGCTGCGGCTCCATGCGCAGGAGAACGGCTATAACGAGCGCCGCAAGATCGTTGAGCGCCAACTGGATGACCTGATCGAGCGCGCCAAACCGCGGAAGACCGACAAAGGCTCGGTCGAGATCGATCCGAATTTCGAGGTCCCGAGCTATCACAAGCCGTTCGACATGCACTGGATGCCGGGCAGCTTCTTCACCGAGTTTACCGAGGACGATGTTTCCGCCGGCGCGATGTACGACGCGGGTGGGCTCTATCTGTCGACTTACGGGATGTTGGGCAAGTACAACAACGGCGCAGGTTATGCTGTTGCCACCTGGATCAAGGAGAACTACCCGCACATCAAGCCAAAGCGGATTCTCGACCAGGGGTGCACAGTCGGGAGCAACACGCTGCCCTACAAGGACGCCTGGCCCGACGCCGAAGTGATCGGGATCGATATCGGCGGGCCTTGCCTGCGCTACGGTCACCGTCGTGCAGAGAGCCTCGGCTTTGACGTGACGTTCTCGCAACAGAACGCCGAGCATACGAAATACGAGGACGAGTCCTTCGACATGGTGCTGTCGACAATGTTCTTGCACGAGACATCGAATAAGGCGGTCTACAACGTCGTTGCGGAGAACTACCGTCTGTTGAAGCCGGGCGGGTTGATGCTCCATGTCGAGCAACCGCCGTTCAAAATGCTGGACGACCCGTTCGAAGAACTCATGAAGGACTGGGATACCCACAACAACAACGAACCGTTCTGGGGCCGGATGCACGATATGGACCTTGAAGACGTCGCCCTGCGTGCGGGCTTCAAGAAGGAGAACATCGTGCAGACCTTTGCCGATCAGATCCGGCCGACCGACGACGACAATTACAGCCCCGGCCCCGGCACGTGGTTCATCTACGCGGCGACGAAGTAAGCCACCGCGCAGAACGCACAAAAAAAGGGGCGCCCGCAGGCGCCCCTTTTCTTTGGCAGTAGTTGATCGACCGCTACTGCTGTTTCTTCCATTCTTGCATGATCTCGTAGCCGGTCGCGTTCCATACGTCGGCGTGCTTGCCGATATAGTTCAGCGCCTCTTCGAGATACTTGATCCGGTGCGGCTGACCCGACATCCAGGGGTGAATGGTGATGGCCATGATGCGACCGCCTTCCCGACCCGATTCGTCGTACATCAGGTCGAACTGATCGACCACCTGATCGACGAAATCCTGTTCTTTGTGTTTGTAGTGCAGCCAGACCATTGAATCATCGATCCAATGCTGATGCGGCATGGCGACGATCTCGCCCGACTTGGTGCGGAACGGATACGGCATGTCGTCGTTGATCCAATCGCAGAAATACTCGACGCCCTCGGCGGCGATGTAATCCGGCGTATCCCACGACTCGGATCGACCCGGAGACAACCAACCTTTGACCGGTTGGCCCGACATTTCGCGCAAGGTCGAGAGCGATTCCTTGACCTGGGCTTTTTCCTGGTCTGCATCGAGGCCGGTGTAGTGGAGCTTAGCCATGTCGACACCATTGGCCATGATCTCCCAACCGCGCCCGTTGACCTGATCCACGAGGTAGGGATAGCGCCGCGCGACGTTGGAATTGAACGCCCCCGTGACTTTGGAAATTCCGGCAGCGTCCAAGGCATCCATCACGCGGAAGACGCCGACCCGATTGCCGTAGTCGCGCAACGAGAAATGGCGCAAATCGGGGTAGGAGGTGACCATGCCCCCGAGTGCCTTGAAGGGTTTGGCCGGGGTATCCAATGGAAAGAACTCGAACGCGACATTGACCCAAAGGGCCACCCGCGCGCCGTTCGGCCACTTGACGGGCTTACGGCGGGTGAGCAGCGACCAGTCGTAGCGGTCGTGGTCCATGCCGAAGGAGCGGTGCTCGTATTCGAGGTAGCTGTCCGGAATGGTGGCGCCGGAGACTTCTTTTTGCTCGATAGGGGGGCGTGCCATAGCGCTAGATCCTCGCCGGATGCTTTTTCTTGAAGTCTTTGATCGCCTGCACGTACTCGTCGTAATAGTGCTCGTAGTAGTACTCGGCGATCTCGCGGCCTGTGGCGACCCACACGTCGTCATGGCCGGTGATGTACTTGAGCGCGTCCTCGAACGCCGCCAGGCGATGGCCTTGGCCAACCGCATAGGCGTGGAGCGGGATGCACATCACGGTGCCGTTCTTGGCGCCGTCGGCCCGCAGCCGGTCGAAGTTGGCCTTGAGCATGTCGGCGTAGCGCCGCGGCGGCACCATGCTGCCGTTGTAGACAATGATGTCGTTCATCTCGAGCGAATAGGGAATGGAGATGAAGCGGCCTTCTTTGACGTTTACCGGGAACGGCTGATCGTCGATGAACAGATCGCAGGTATAGAGAATGCCGTTCTTGGCCAGCAGATCCATCGTGCGTTCGGTATGGGTGAGCGCCGGTGCGAGATAGCCTGCGATCCGTTGACCGGTGTGCTTTTGAACGTTGTCGATCGAGTCGGTGATGATCGCCTGCTCTTGCACCTCGGTCATCGCGTAGGAGTAGCGCGTGTTGTAGATGCCGTGGGAGAAGAACTCCCAGTTGCGCTCCTTACAGGCTTCGATGATTTCCGGGTGATGATCGAGCAACGCAACTGACAATGAAATCGAACCGCGAAGGTTGTAGCGGTCCATGACATCCATCATGCGCCAATGGCCGACCCGGTTGCCGTGGTCCCGTTCCGAATAGGGTACGACGTCTGGCGTCGGTTTGCCCCAAGGGGTACGCAACGGATTAACCGGCGGATCGATTTCGTAATACTCGATATTGGGCGCCACCCAAAACGCAACCTTGGCCCCGTTCGGCCACTTGATCGACGGGCGCGCGTTCCACGGTAGGTATTCGTAAAGACCGAGATCGGCTTTCACAGGCCCTCCTATTTTTATCTTGCGGTGCGCCTAGTTGGCGGGCTGATAAGCCTCAAGGTATGCCTTGACGGTCTCGTAGGACTCGATGTCGGCGTACTTGAGCTGCATGTCGGACAGGTTCGCGAAATGCGGAATTTCGTGTTTATCCGCGACGCACTCTTCGGTGACGATGGTGCGATAACCACGCGACAGCGAATCGACGCAGGTCGCCCGCACGCATCCTGAGGTCGACCCACCGGTGAGAATGATGGTGTCAACTTGGTGCCAGACGCACAGCGACTGGAGCGAGGTTTCGTGGAAGGCTGACGGCATCAGCTTGTTGTAGATGACGTCGCGCTTGTGATCGATCTTCAGACGCTCATCGAATTCAAAGCGCTCGGCATCGACTTTGATGTTCTGCAGCGAGTCCGGCGTATCGGTGCGGGTCCCCCATATGCCGGCATCCTCGCCGGAATCCATATAACCGACATGGGTCCAGACCACCGGAATGCCTCGAGAACGGCACACCTCGGAGAGGTTGTTGACGAACTCGAGCTGCTGCGGATGGGTCTCGTAGGCGGTCTTGAACTTACCGACTGCCGTATAGGCTTTTTGAAGGTCGATGTTGACCAGAATGGGCTTGCGCCCGAAACCGAATTTGGCGCGGTTCGGATTGGCCTTGATTTGCGCGTAATACTCGCGCGGCGTGAGATCCGAAGATTCCATTCTAGCGTCCTCCCGAGGGCCGTTTGTTGTCTGAATTTGGCCGTAGAATCGGGGCGCGTCCGGGCAATGTCAAGCGAGGGCCGGTGTTATCAGCCGGGCTGCCCGCTAGGAGAATTTCTCGATCGCTTTTTCCAAAGCGGTCAGAAGTTCGCGCCCCAAAATGCCACCATCGCCCTCGACACGCTCTTTGATCACGGCGTTCATGGTGTCGATGTGAGACTTGACGATTTCGACGTGGCTGTCTTGGGCCAGCGAGCGTGACCCGGTGAAAGCGTAGAGCGAGTCGGCCACCGTGGTCACTAGGGGATACCCGAAGGTACCACCCTGCCCGCGCATGTCGTGAGCAATTTCATTGATGCGCTTGAACTCGGTGGCACGGCGGTTCTCTTCTTTTTCGCGCGTCTTAGCGAGCAACTCGTAAAGCTCGGAGACCTGCCCTTGCACCCAATCCGGATAGTCTTCGGCGAATTTATCGAGTTCTGCCATCGCTTGCTCGAGCGCCTCGACCGCGAACTTGCCGGGTTCCCGAGAATGGCCAGAGCCCGCTTTGTCTTTGAGCCGGTTGCGCAGCCGGAAGTAGCGCACCTTGATCTTGCCTTTGGGGTCGAGATCAAGAGATTTCGTCGTCATAGATGATCTCTATCTCCTCCGGCTTGATCTTTCGTCGGTCAGCGAGGCGTGACTCGCTTTTGCGGCGCCGGCGATCCGGGCCGAAGTAGGTCGGGGTCAGGACGTACTGACGGGGCCGTTCAATCAGTTGGCCAAGACGCTGGGTCAAGGATTGGATCGAGTAGGGTTTGCCGAGGATCTCGGATACGCCGAGATCGCGTGCTTCGCTGACGTGCCCCATGTCGGCAAAGCCGGTTACCATGACGAACGGCATGAACTTGTCGGGCGAATCCTTGTGCCACCGAACCCACTTCAGGAGCAACATTCCATCGACCGGCGTCATTTGCCAGTTCGCCATGACAATATCGATGGAGTTCACGCCGCCCTTCAGCGGGTCCTCGCCGACTTTTCTGAGGGTTTCGATCGCTTCGGATCCGTCGTCCACCGCGATCACGGTGCCGACGCCAATAACGTGCATCAGGGATTTCAGCAGACTACGCATGTACGCGTTGTCGTCCGCAACCAGCGCCGTAAAGAGACTTAAGTCGTAGTCCATTCGTCCCTGACAGTGCCGGCTCTTAGGTCGCGCCGCGTCGTCACGGCATCGATCTGCAGGCCCCCAACGTTCCTACACCGTCCAACTGTACCCCGAACGAAGAAGTTTGTTGAGGTCTGCTTCGGGCTCTTTCGCTCGCGCCTGATCGACCTGATCGACGACGCCCGACTCGTAGGTCGGGGCCGGATCGCAATAAAGGACACCCAACGCGACCGGCATCGTGTCCGGGTCCATCGAAGCCAACATGTTCGCGACAATCCGATTGGTCTCGTCATGAACGAGGATGTCGTCTGTGCTGACGCCGTTCTCCCCAATCGTGACGGCCTCTATCTCGAAACCGTTCGCCGCGAGCCGCAAGCCACGATCCTTTTCCTTGCCGAAGACCATCGGTTCGCCGTGAACGACGCGAACCTGGCGGTCGGCCGCCACCGCCGGTGCCTTGAAGCCGTCGAAGACACCGTCGTTGTAGACGATGCAATTCTGGAAGATCTCGAGAAGCGATGCCCCGCGATGACCGTGCGCGCGCTTGAACATCTCCGGCAGGTGCTTTTGGTCGGTATCGACCGAGCGGGCAACGAAGCGCGCGCCGGCGCCGATCGCGAAAAGTGCCGCCGAAACCGGTGCATCCACCGAACCCTGCGGTGTCGAGGGCGACCGGGTGCCCACACGCGAGGTCGGCGAGTACTGGCCTTTTGTCAGGCCGTAAATCTCGTTGTTGAAGATCAGGACCTGCAGGTCGACGTTTCGGCGCAAGGTGTGCATGAGATGGTTGCTGCCGATCGACAGCATGTCGCCATCGCCGCCCACGACCCAGATGTCGAGGTCGGGGTTTGCAAGTTTTATCCCGGTGGCAAATGCCGGCGCGCGGCCATGAATGGTGTGGAACCCGAAGGTGTCCATGTAGTAGGGGAAACGTGCAGCGCAGCCGATGCCCGAAACAAAGACCGTATTCTCGGTGGTGGCCCCGATCTCCGGCATGGTGCGCTGAAGCGCCTTGAGGATGGCATAGTCGCCACAGCCCGGGCACCAGCGCACCTCTTGATCGGTTGAGAAGTCCTTGGCCGTCAGCTTTTCTGGCACAACATTCATGCTAGGCCCCCAAACGGGCGCGAACCGCGTCCTCGATTTCGGAAATTTTGAACGGTTGGCCGGATACCTTGCTCACCTTTTCGGCAGGCATCAAGTATTCCGATCGCAATACTGTAACGAGCTGGCCCGTATTCATTTCGGGGACCAAGACCTTTTTGAAGTTGCCCAGCAAGGCACCCAGGTTTCGCGGCAACGGCCAAATATGCCGCAAATGAATATGCGATACGGCATGCCCTTCGGCACGTAGGTTGGAGACCGCCCGGTCAATCGGCCCGTATGTCGACCCCCACCCGACGACGGCGATTTCGCCGGAGAGGTCGCCCTCTTCAACCCCCTGTTCGGGAATGTCATTGGCAATGCCGTCTATCTTGGCCTTGCGCGTGTCGGTCATCTTTTGGTGGTTCTCGGCGTCGTACGAGATGTGGCCCGATCCATAGCCTTTTTCGATGCCGCCGATCCTGTGTTCCAGTCCCGCCGTACCGGGAATTGCCCAATTGCGGGCAAGGGTTTTTTCGTCGCGTAGGAACGGATGGAACCCCTCGGGCTCGCTACGAAAAGCAACCTCAAAAGGCGCAATCGCGTCGACGTCGGGAATCAGCCAGGGTTCGGCCGCGTTGGCGATGTAGCCGTCGGTCAGCAGCATCACGGGGGTCATGTAGCGCGTGGCCAACCGCACCGCTTCGACCGCGGTTTCAAAACAATCGGACGGC
>CALJDF010000162.1 GCA_938023835.1 uncultured Alphaproteobacteria bacterium | reverse complement strand
CGGGGACTGCTCGGGAAGGCAGACAAAGGTCAGCATGTCTTCTTCGAGCTTCCACCAATCGAGCGTCGCGCCGATTAGTGTCGATTGCGCGTGAACAGTCGATGCCCAAGTTGTGACCAACGCAATGGAGATCGCAAGCGGGGCAAAACGTACCAAGCGTTTCAATTGCCGAAATGGTCGGGGCTGGAGGGGGGCACCAAACATCGGGATCATCATACCAGATCGTCGGATGGGCTTAACGAAGATGAAAAAATAGGGTGGGAGTCCGGCCGGGCGCTGCCCTGAACACGGCAAGGCGCTAAAGTGAGCCGTTGGAGAACGTTTGTGGCACATGAAAAAACCTAAGCAGCGGCTGGACCTTATTCTGGTCGACCGAGGTCTTGCGCCGAGTAGGGAGCGTGCCCGCGCGCTGATTATGGCCGGAGCGGTTCGTGTCGGCGGCGCCCAGATCGATAAGCCGGGGACCGCAATCCCAGAAGATGCGTTCGTTGAGGTGAAGGGCGCGGATCATCCCTGGGTGTCTCGTGGCGGCCTTAAACTCGCCCACGCCCTAGAGTCGTTCGACCTCGATGTGGCCGATCTTGTGGCGCTTGATATCGGTGCGTCGACGGGTGGATTTACCGACGTGCTATTGAGAAGCGGAGCGGCGCGGGTTTATGCCGTCGACGTCGGACACGGGCAATTGGACTGGGGCCTTCGGAACGACCCACGGGTGGTGCCGCTTGAGCGCACCAATGCCCGCAACCTTACCGACATTCAGATACCCGAGCCGGTCAGTATCATCGTTTGCGATGCGAGTTTCATCGGCCTGCGCACGGTGCTACCCGCGGCGCTGAAACTGGCGGCCGCCGGTGCGATCCTTGTCGCTTTGATTAAGCCGCAGTTCGAGGCCGGAAAAGACCGCGTCGGGAAGGGTGGCGTCGTGCGTG
Organism: uncultured Alphaproteobacteria bacterium; assembly: GCA_938023835.1. Classification (GTDB taxonomy): domain Bacteria; phylum Pseudomonadota; class Alphaproteobacteria; order SHVP01; family SHVP01; genus CALJDF01. The sequence continues at coordinate 4,948 of CALJDF010000162.1, read as the reverse complement.
ATCCCGCGGTTCACGAGGACGTCTGTGAGGTCATCCGGGACTGGCTTTCGGACTTGCCTGATTGGACGGTAATCGGGATGACAGAAAGCCCGGTTCGCGGCCCCGCTGGGAACAAGGAATTCCTGATCGCGGCACGCCATGACTAGTTCCTTCGAAGCCGAGGTCATCGGCATTGGTCACGCCGGAGACGGATTGGTCCGTGAGAATACCCGGACCGTGTATGTGCCGTGGACGGTCCCTGGAGATCGCATTCGCGGCAAGGCGGGAAAGGACGACCGCGGAACGCTTGAAGAAGTGCTGTCACCTTCTCCCCATCGCATCGAACCGGTGTGTCGGCACTTTGGCGATTGCGGCGGATGCGTTGCGCAGCACCTTGATGAGGCCACCTACACGAACTGGCGTCGAGAACAGGTGGCTGATGCCTTGCGCCGTCGCGGGTTTGAGGCGCCGGCGGTTGCCGAGGTGTTGACGATCGGCGCCGGCGCGCGGCGACGCGCGACGCTTGCTTGGCGCCAGACCCGAGGCGGCGTGGCGCTTGGGTTTCGTGCCCTCGGAACGCACCGGATCGTCGAAATGAGCGCGTGTCCCGCGCTCCATCCGTCCATTGTCGCTTTGCTCGACCGGTTCCGTGAACTGGCCTCCCGATTGGAGGTATCGGGGCGACTTGATGTCACGGTTTGTGACAACGGCCTGGATGTCACTGTGGAACAAAAAAGCGAACCTACGTTGGCGATGCGAGAAGCGATCGGAAGGCTTTCTTCCGGTGCGCCGGTTATCCGTGTGTCCTGGCGATCCGGCCAGGGCGGCGTGCCGGAGCTGGTTATTCAGCACCAAACGCCGGTGGTTACGATGGCCGGCGTGCCGTTGAAATTCCCCGCGGCGACCTTTCTGCAGCCCAGCGTTGCGGGAGAGGGGGCTTTGCAGAGCCTGGTCGATGGAATGCTCGGCGATGCGTCGCGGGTCGCTGATCTGTTTTGTGGCTGCGGCACGCTCACGCTGGCGATTGCGCGGCGGGCCACCGTTGGCGCTTGCGACTCAGATGATCTGGCGATCAACGCCTTACGGGCGGCAGCCGCCGCAGCGAGCCAGAGTGGGGAATTGCGCACGATTCGCGCTGATGTCCGTGATCTTTTTCGCCGCCCTCTGAGCCCGGACGAGCTGGAGTTCTATGATGCGGTGGTTTTTGATCCGCCCCGCGCCGGTGCCGCGGCGCAGGCCGCCGCGCTGGCACAAAGCAAGGTATCGACCGTTGTTGCGGTGTCGTGCAATCCCGCAACGTTCGCGCGCGACGCCCGCCTATTAGTCGATGGCGGCTATACCTTGTGCCGGGTCGTCCCGATCGACCAATTCGTCTGGTCCCAACACATTGAAATCGCGGCGTTGTTTGAACGCTAACGCGCTTGGGTGTGGTACTCGGGGTTCGGCATCATATCGACGCCGGCCGCGACCCGGTTGGTCATGTTGAAAAGACCGACGACATCGCAGATATCCCAAATATCGGCATCAGAAAATCCGGCATCGCGCAGCAGTTGACGGTCTGCTTCGCCGACAGTGTGCGATTTGGTGGTTAGTTTGAATGTGAAGTCGAGCATGGCGCGATGCCGCGCGGATAGCTCCGCGTTTCGGTAGTTCATCACCATGAATTCGCCCAAGATCGGATCGTCGGCATAGTCTCGCACCGCCGCCCCATGAGCGACCTGGCAGTAATAGCAGCGGTTCGCCGACGAAACGACAACGGCGATCATCTCGCGTTCCAGTGTCGAGAGGCCCGAGTCGCCGAGCATGATTTCATTGTAGAAGCGCGAGAACCAACGTAGTTTTTTCTGGTTCCATGAGTAGGCGCGCAACACGTTCGGGATGAACCCGATCTTGTCGTCACAGATTGCGTAGTATTTCTGTAGATCGTCGTCGAGCGCGGGTCGCGCTGGTTCCTTGAGGTCAAGCGCGTGGACATGGTCGGGTTGGGTCACAGGAGCCTCCGGTGATCATTGACGTCGTCGCAGATAAAACAGAAACGGATGTGGGTGGGCGTAAACGCGGCTACTGCGCACCGATTTGTGCGCGGTGGCGCAGATGGTGATCGGCAAGGACGCAAGCCATCATCGCTTCGCCAACGGGGACGGCGCGGATTCCCACACAAGGATCGTGGCGGCCCTTGGTAACAATTTCCGTCTCCTCACCCGTTTTCGTGATGGTGGCGCGGGGCGACAAGATGGACGACGTCGGTTTCACCGCAAATCGCACGACAATGTCTTGGCCGGTGGCGATCCCGCCCAGGATGCCCCCCGCGTGGTTCGACTTGAACGCCACACGCCCGTCTTGCATATGCATCTCATCGGCATTTTTTTCGCCGGTAAGGGCAGCGGCGCCGAAGCCCGCGCCAATTTCTACGCCTTTGACGGCATTGATGCTCATCATCGCGGCGGCAAGGTCGGCATCGAGTTTGCCGTAAAGCGGCGCGCCCCAGCCGGCAGGAACGCCGCTGGCGACAATTTCAATCACGGCGCCAATGGAAGATCCGTCTTTCCGCACTTGGTCGAGCTGCTCGATCCATCGCGCGGCAGCCGCATGGTCAGGGCAAAAAAACGGATTGCGGTCGGTTTCGTCCCAATCCCATTGGGCGCGGTCGACCGTGTCTGCGCCGACTTGAACGAGGGCGCCACGAATCTGGATTGCGTCGGTAAGAACCTTACGAGCAATCGCGCCTGCCGCGACCCGCACCGCGGTCTCTCGGGCGGATTGGCGACCGCCGCCGCGGTAGTCGCGGATGCCGTATTTCGCTTCGTAGGTGTAGTCCGCATGGCCGGGGCGGTACTTGTCTTCGATGTCGCCGTAGTCTTTTGAGCGCGCATCTTGATTTCGAATCAGGAGCGAAACCGGTGTGCCGGTTGTCTGCCCCTCGAGCACGCCGGACAGAATCTCCACGGTATCGGGCTCTTGGCGCTGGGTCGTGAAGCGGTTTTGCCCGGGCCGTCGCTTGTCGAGCCAGGGCTGGATATCGGCTTCGGTCAGGTCGAGTTGTGGCGGGACGCCGTCGACAACGCCGCCGATCGCCGGCCCGTGACTCTCGCCCCAGGTGGTGACGCGGAATAGGTGCCCGTAAGTGTTGTGTGACATGGCCGACGCCGGCCTCGCGGCCGTCTAGTCTTTTTCCGAAACGGAAATGTCGGGTGCGTCGACGGCCTTCATCCCCACGACATGGTAGCCGCTGTCGACGTGGTGCACCTCGCCGGTAACGCCGCGACCGAGTTCACTCATCAGGTACAGGCCCGCGCCACCGACCTCGTCAATGGTCGTCGTACGTCGTAGGGGGGCGTTGTATTCGTTCCACTTCAAGATATAGCGGAAGTCGCCGATGCCACTCGCGGCAAGGGTCTTAACCGGGCCGGCCGAGATCGCATTGACGCGGATGTTGTTGCGCCCGAGGTCGGCCGCGAGGTACCGCACACTTGCCTCAAGGGCGGCCTTGGCAACACCCATTACGTTGTAATGGGGCATGACTTTTTCTGCGCCGTAGTATGTCAAGGTGACAACCGAGCCACCGTCGGTCATCAGCTTCTCGGCGCGCTGGCAAACTGCGGTCAGCGAGAAGCAAGAGATATCCATCGTCATCCGGAAATTGTCGGCCGTCGTGTCGACGTAGCGGCCGCGCAACTGATTCTTGTCCGAAAATGAAATGGCGTGGACGAGAAAGTCCAATTGGCCCCATCTCTCGGCCAACGTAGCGAACACCGCATCGATACTCGCGTCATCCGTCACGTCGCAAGGTAGGACGATATCGGAGCCGAGGGTCTCGGCCAGGGGTTTGACCCGTTTGCCCAGGGCCTCACCCTGATAGGTGAAGGCAACCTCGGCGCCATGTTCGGCGACAGTCCGCGCGATTCCCCACGCCAACGAACGATCGTTGGCAACACCCATGATCAATCCGCGTTTGCCTTTCATAAGGCTCGCTGGAGCACTCATTGGTACGCGTCTCCGTGCTAATCGTGGGCAGAACGCCCGATGGTGGGATGCCGCGGCATCCTACACCAACCTGTTTAAGCGTCAAATTTAGGGGCTAGGCAGAAGCGAGGTTTTGGCGTGGATCAAAACTGCTCCGACCTTTTTGCTCGCGAACAAAGGCCTTAAGGCTGGGATCGATTGTCTGCGGTAGCTTGATGACAAGGCGGATCACTTGATCGCCCGCCGCAGCACGCCCAGGTCGCCGAAGGCCCTTGCCGCGAAGACGCAGCTGCGCGCCCGAGTTGGCGCCACTCGGGACGGAAACTTCAACCGAACCGTCGACAGTTGGCACGCGAATTCGCGCGCCGAGAATCGCTTCTTCAAGGGTGATTGGGACCTCGAGGTGAACGTCGTCACCGTCGGTACGGAAAACCTTGTGTGGCGTGACATCGATTTTGACGAGGGCATCGGACCGTCCGCCCCACGGTCCAACATCGCCTTGGTCCTTGAGGCGAATGACTTGGCCGTCGCGAATGCCGGGCGGCACGTTAACCTCAAGTGTTCGGCCGCGTCCTGTCGTCAGCCGTTTGGTAACGCCGTGCGCGGCTTCAAGGAATGTGACGCGAAGTTTGTGGTTCGGGTCGGGCAGCGGTTGAGCGTTGTGCTTGCTGCGACGCGACGTTGCCGTCTTGAGTGGGCCAAGGAGATCATCTGCTTTAATTGCTCCGCCGAGCCAGCCGGTTGATGCGGCCTTTTTAGTGCGACTCGGTTTTCGTGCAGACATCGACGGTCGGATCGAAGCACGGTCTTTTTTTGCTTCCGGCTTTGGCCTCGACGGTGCGTCGGAAGGTTTGTCCGCTTTCGGCTTGCTACTCGACTGGCTGTTGCTAGAGGTATTCGGATTCGTCGCCTTGGGTGGGTTCGGTGGCTTGGGCCGCCGGCGACCCCACGCATCGATATCACCTCTATCAAACCTAGCGCGCTTATCAGGGTCGCCGATGAGGGC
>CALJDF010000161.1 GCA_938023835.1 uncultured Alphaproteobacteria bacterium | reverse complement strand
GACCTGATCGACGAGATGGAAGGCTTTGCCGACCCTCGACCCCTGGAGCGCGAGCCGGTCAACATCCATCTTGTCCTCGATCATGCGCGCCGGGTGGCGCAGGCTGGCTTCGCAGCCGGCGCGCGATTCGTCGAACACTACGATCCCTCGTTGCCACCGGTGCTTGGCAATCGCGACCAACTTATCCAAGTGGTGCTGAACCTGATCAAAAACGCAGTCGAGGCCTGCGGCGACGTGCCGTGTGAAATCCAACTCGCCACGGCTTTTCGCCACGGCCTGCGGCTCGCCGTACCCGGAACGGACGCCCAGGTGCACCTCCCCCTTGAAGTCGCCATCCACGACAACGGACCCGGCATCCCGGACGATGTCCGGCGCACCATGTTTGAGCCGTTCGTGACGACCAAGCGCGCAGGCACCGGTCTCGGCCTATCGCTCGTCGCTAAAATCATCGGCGATCACAGCGGCCTCGTGGAATGCGACTCGGAACCGGGCCACACGGTCTTCCGGCTCCGGCTTCCCCTCGCGCCATCCGAAGAAGGCACCGCGTCATGAGCGCCGAAGCCACAATCCTGGTCGCCGACGACGACGCGTCGATCCGCAAGGTCGTCAGCCAAGCGCTCGCCCGGGCCGGCTACGCGGTCAAGACCGCCGGCACGGCAGCCGAGCTATGGGAATGGATCGAGGCCGGCGAGGGCGACCTGGTGATTACCGACGTGGTCATGCCCGACGAAGACGGATTGGACCTGCTCCCGCGTATTCGCCAGGCCCGTCCGGACGTCCCGGTGATCGTCATGAGCGCCCGCAATACGATGATGACGGCGATGCGGGCGACCGAACGGGGCGCCTATGAATACCTCCCTAAACCTTTTGATATCAATGAATTAGTATCCACTGTTAATAGAGCACTAGAAGATAGCGCGCGCCGCACGCCGACCGTCCTCAGCGCCCGCCAGGAAGACGAAGAGGTCATGCCCATCGTCGGTCGCTCGGCCGCCATGCAGGATGTCTATCGGGTCATGGGCCGCCTGACGGCCACCGACCTCACGGTCCTCATCACCGGCGAATCGGGCACCGGCAAAGAACTGGTCGCCAAGGCCCTGCACGATTTTGGCCGCCGCAAGACGCGCCCATTCGTCGCCGTCAACATGGCGGCGATCCCGCGCGAGCTCATCGAAAGCGAACTCTTCGGGCATGAGAAGGGGGCCTTCACCGGAGCCACGACCCGGCACGGCGGTAAGTTCGAACAGGCCGAAGGCGGTACGCTCTTCCTTGATGAAATCGGCGACATGCCGATGGAAGCCCAGACCCGCCTCCTGCGCGTGTTGCAAGAAGGCGAGTATTCAGCCGTGGGTAGCCGCCAAGCCCGACGCGCCAATGTTCGGATCATCGCCGCGACCCATCGCTCACTGCGACGCCTCGTTGACCAAGGCCTCTTTCGCGAAGATCTGTTCTATCGCCTCAACGTGGCCCCACTGCGCCTGCCGCCACTGCGCGAACGTACCGACGACATCCCCGACCTTGTCCGTCACTTCATGCTGCGCGCCGAACAAGAAGGTCTGCCGGTCAAACACCTGACCAGCGATGCCCTCGATCGGCTACGCGCGCATCAATGGCCCGGCAACGTGCGCGAACTCGAAAACTTGATGCGACGGCTGGCCGCCCTAACAGCCGACGAGACCGTGCCCGCGGCCGTGGTCGAGCACGAATTGGCAGGGGATACGCCACGCCAACAGCGCGACGACGACACCAGCTTCGGCGCCATCGTCGAACGCCATCTCGAGGCTTACTTCGCGGCACACGGCGCCGCGTTGCCACCAGAGGGCATCTACCAGCGGATTCTCAAAGAAGTAGAACGTCCGCTAATCGCGCAAAGTTTGCAGGCCACCCGCGGTAACCAAATCAAGGCCGCAAGCCTGTTGGGGCTCAATCGAAACACCCTGCGAAAGAAAATCCGCGAACTGCAAATTGAGGTAGTGCGGGCGAGCAAGTGATGCAATAACACAACATTGTGGTTCGTCGGCACGTCGTCGCGAACCGAATGGTCACAGCGTATGGCATCCGAGATACAAACCCACGAACCGCTCGGTCGCGCTATTGCGTGGGTGCAACAGGTTGGCGTCGTGCGTCGGCTTGTGCCGGCGCTCGCGATCACCGCCGTCGTCGCGGCCACCCTGACTTATCTGGCGATCATCGGTGTCGCCCCCTTCACGCCCGAGCGAGAGGCGGTACGACCGCTGCTGCTGCTCGACACCATTATCCTGCTCCTCCTGATTGGCGTCGTATCAGTCAATTTCGTGCGCCTCATCATGTCCCGCCGTCGCGGCTCCGCCGGCTCGCGGCTCCAAGTCAGGCTGGTATCGCTGATCGCCTTCGTGACCGTGGTCCCGACGATTATCGTGGCCGTGGTCTCGGCACTTTTCATCAATGTCGGCGTCAACGTGTGGTTCGGGGAGGGCGCGCGAACGGCCATCAACTCCTCGGTTGCGGTGGCCAACGCCTATGTCGAAGAGAGCCGACGCACCATTGAAGGCGATGTGCGGGCCATGGCCGAAGCCATGCGCCAGCCTGTCTCTTTGTCGCCGAACAACCCCGCGCGCCTGAGCGGCGCCTTGCAATTCCTTGCCGACGCGCGCGGCCTTCGTGAAGCCATGATCTTCGATGGTCGGGGCAGTATCCTCGCGCGATCCAGACTCAGCCAACAAATGCTCGACGGCGGGATACCCGACCCCGCCATCATGGACCGCGCCCGCACCGGCGAGGTCGTCCTGCTGCGGTCCGGCGAAGAAAACGTGCGCGCCTTGATGCGCATCGACGCCGACAGCGATACCTACATGTATGTTGGTCGACTGATCGATCCCTTGGTGCTCGGTTTTGCCGAGGAGACCCGACGCCGTAGCGCGGCCTACTTCGAACTCGAACAGGAACGCTCGCGCATCGAGTTCGGCCTCGCGGCAATTTTCGTCTTGCTCGCCTTCCTGCTCGTGAGCAGCGCGGTATGGCTCGGCCTGGCATTCGCCAACCGGATCGTCCAACCAATTTCGTCCCTGGTCGGGGCGACAGAGCGTGTGCGATCAGGTGACCTTGAGGTACGCGTTGCCGAAGGAGGCGAGGACGATGAGTTCGGCACCCTCAGCCGGGCGTTCAATCGCATGACCAGCCAACTGCGCTCCCAACGCGGCGAACTGATCGAAGCCAACCAACAGCTCGACGAACGACGCCGATTTACCGAGGCCGTCCTCGGCGGTGTGTCCGCCGGCGTATTGGGTTTGGACGAAAGCGGGCGAATCACGCTGCCCAACCGATCGGCCATCGAACTTCTCGGGATGAGCCGGGACCAACTGATCGGGCAGCACTTTCGAGACGTATTGCCCGAAATGGCGGACCTTCTCGACAGCGCCATTGCGCGCAACGGACGTCAGTTCGACGGCGAGATCGTCCTGACGCGTGGCGGCCAGGTGCGCGAACTTCATGTCCGAATCGTCGGCGACCCGGCGAGCGGAACGGAGTCCGGCATGGTCGTCACGTTCGACGACCTCTCCGAGCTTGTGTCGGCGCAGCGGCGAGCCGCATGGGCCGACGTGGCACGCCGCATCGCCCATGAAATCAAGAACCCGTTGACGCCCATCAAGCTCTCCGCCGACCGCATTCGACGCAAATACAAAGACCAAATCACAACCGACCAAGACGTCTTCTTCCAATGTACCGACACAATCATGCGCCAAGTCGACGACATCGGCCGCATGGTCGACGAGTTCTCCAAGTTCGCGCGTATGCCCGCGCCGGAATTCGATGTCGAAGATCTGCGCGCCATCGTCGAGCACGCGAGCTTCTTGCAGCAATCGGGTTCGCCCGATATCCGTTACGAAATGAGCCTGCCGCCCATCGGACCGACAGTCTATTGCGACCGGGCACAGATTGCCCAGGCGATCACCAACCTCATGCAAAACGCGGCCGACGCGATCGAAGGACGGCGCGACGATGGCGACAACACACCCGGACACATTCGTGTCGACATGCAAGAAGAGGGTGACTCCATTCGATTGAGCATTGAGGACAACGGTCGCGGGCTACCGAAAGAAAAACGGACTCGCCTGACCGAGCCCTACGTCACGACGAGAAAGAAAGGGACGGGATTGGGCCTTGCCATCGTCAAGAAAATCATGGAACAGCATCGCGGCAGTTTGATCCTCGAAGACGGTTTGAACGGTGGGGCCCGCATCTCGGTCATATTTCCACGACACGATCCGCATGGGACGACTGCACTCGATGCAGCGGCCGAATAACAAGAAACGAACGAGCGTAGGGGAACCAAGACTTGGCGCGTGACATTGTCATCGTTGACGACGAAGCCGACATCCGGGAATCGCTCTCGGGAATCCTCTCCGATGAAGGCTATGCCCCGAGTGCGGTAGCGGACAGCGGCGCGGCCCTTGCCGCCCTCGAAGCCCACGAACCTGTCCTCGTCATTTTGGATATCTGGCTAGAGAACAGCGACCTCGACGGCCTCGAACTTCTCGATCAGATTCGGAAACGTTATCCGTTGCTACCGGTCGTCATGATCAGCGGGCACGGCAACATCGAAACCGCTGTCAACGCGATCAAGCAGGGTGCCTACGACTTCATCGAAAAACCGTTCACGGCCGACAGGCTCTTGCTGATCGTATCGCGCGCCATCGAAGCGGTCCGGTTGCGCCGCGAAAACGAGGAGTTGCGTCTCAGGTTTGGGCAGGAGTCCGATCTCGTTGGCGGCACACCTGCGATCAATACGATGCGTGCCGCGATCGAAAAAGTCGCGCCGACTGGCAGTCGTGTCCTGATCACCGGACCGGCCGGCAGCGGCAAAGAAGTCGCCGCACGTTTGCTACACAATCGGTCACGCCGCGCCCACGGTCCCTTCGTCGTGATGAATGCCGCCCGCATGGCGCCCGAAACCATCGATCTTGAGTTGTTCGGCGCCGAAGCCGGTGCAACCGGCCCCGACAGTCCCCGCAAGGTGGGTATCTTCGAACAAGCCCACCAGGGCACGCTGTTCATCGACGAAGCCGCCGACATGCCGCTCGAAACCCAGGGGCGCATTCTTCGGGTGTTGCAGGATCAGACCTTCTCGCGTCTCAGCGGCCGCGAACAAGTTCGGGTCGATGTCCGCGTGATCAGCGGCTCAAGCCGCGACCTGTCCGACGAAATCGCCGAGGGACGCTTTCGGGAAGATCTCTATCACCGATTAGCCGTGGTGCCGATCCGTGTGCCGTCGCTTGCCGAACGACGCGAAGACATTCCAGTACTGGCGCGATACTTCATGGATCGCATGGCGCAGTCGACCAGCTTGCCGCCCCGTTTGATTGCCGATGACGCCATGGCCGTTCTGCAAGCCAAGGACTGGCCAGGCAACGTCCGCGAACTACGAAACATGATCGAACGCCTTCTTATTATGGCGCCGGGCAGCCCCGAAACGCCAATTCACGCGGAAACGATGCCGCCGGAAATCCGCTCGAACGGCGTCTCCTCGTTACGACAAGCCGATAACGGAGAAGTCATGGCGATGTCATTGCGCGAGGCCCGCGAGGTCTTCGAGCGCGAGTATCTCATGGCGCAAATCAGTCGGTTCGGCGGAAACATATCGCGCACCGCATCGTTCGTTGGTATGGAACGCTCGGCCTTACACCGAAAACTCAAGGCGTTAGGCGTATCCGGCGGCAACGGTCGCGGATAGACCGGCAACTTCTCAGCAAAACGCGTAGGCCTTCGACATGAGAATCATCGTTTGCGGCGCGGGCTTGGTCGGATCCAGTATTGCGCGTCAACTGGCCTCCGAGAACAACGACGTCACGATCGTCGACCAATCCCCGGAGACAATCCAGCAAATGAACGAGACGCTCGATGTCCGCGCCATCGAGGGCTATGCCTCGCATCCGGATATTCTCGAGCAAGCTGGCGCCCCCGATGCCGAGATGATCGTCGCGGTCACGCAAAACGATGAGATCAACATGGTGGCCTGTCAGGTCGCCCACTCGCTGTTCGATGTGCCGACCAAGATCGCGCGCATTCGGGCCCAAACCTATCTCGACCCGAGTTGGCAGAACCTCTTCACGCGCGACCATATGCCGATCGACGTGATTATCTCGCCAGAGATCGAGGTCGCCCGGGCCATCACCAGTAGGCTCGACGTGCCGGGGGCGACCGACATGGTCAGCTTCGTGGACGACCGGGTACGCGTTGTCGCTGTCTCGATTGATGACGGCTGCCCGATCATCGACACGCCACTCCGGCAACTGACCGAACTCTTCCCCGACCTCCATATGCGGATCGTCGGCATTGTGCGCGCCGAGGGAATCATCACCCCAGGCGGCGACGACCAGATTCTTGTGAGCGACGAGGTCTACTTCTCGGTCGACGCCAAACAGGTCCAACGCGCCATGGCCGCATTCGGCCACGAGGAAAAAGAAGCCCGCCATATCGTCGTCATCGGTGGCGGCAACATCGGGCTCTTCCTGTCCAAACAGATCATCGATGAACTCCCGGATGTGCGGCTCAAGATGATCGAAGTCAGCCGCGACCGCGCGGAAACGGTCGCCGACCAACTCGAAAAAGCCGTGGTGATCTGCGGCGACTCGCTGTCTTCCGAAATTCTCACCGAGGCCAACGTCCAGAGTGCCGACGCCGTCATCGCCGTCACCAACGACGACCAGGTCAACATTTTGAGTTCGCTTCTGGCCAAGCGAGAAGGGGCCAAGCGGGCCACTACGCTCGTGAACAACATGACCTACGGCCCCCTGGTTCGTTCGCTCGGTATTGATGCCGTGGTCAACCCGCGCGCCATTACGACGTCGCGAATCCTGCAGCACATCCGACGGGGTCGCATCCGTGGCGTGCATTCGCTTCGTGACGGGCTCGCCGAAATCATTGAGGCCGAAACGCTCGACACCTCTCCTCTATCCGGTAAGTCCTTGCGAGACGCGAAACTCCCCGCCGGGGTCATTGTTGGCGCGATCGCGCGCAACGACGAAATCATTATTCCCCGCGCCGACACCGTCATTCAGACCGGCGACCGTGTCATCGTCTTTGCGACGCGCAAGATGGTGAAAAAAGTCGAGAAGATGTTCGCCGTTCGGTTGGACTTTTTCTGAGTTCGGAGACCTGACCCCGGCACCCCATGGCCTCAACACACATCAACGTTCTTGGCTGGGCCGCCGCGGTGCTCGCGGCCTTTATGCTGCTCCCTGCGGCCTTGTCGTTTAGCATTGCGGAGCCCGAGATCGGTGCGGCGTTTCTCACCGGCGCAGGGCTCACGTTGTTCATCGGCGGTACCGGCGTTATCGCCACGCGCGGCACAGAGAACCGCGTCGATCTCCGGGCCGGATTCATGGCCGCAACGCTGCTGTGGACATTGATCCCGGCCCTCGCATCGATCCCGTTCTTGCTCAGCGGCGTCTTCGCCTCCTTCACCGACGCCTATTTCGAAGCCCTGTCAGGCTTTTCGACCAACGGCGCGTCGATCATCAGCGACCTCGAGTCGATGCCCCAAGGCATTCTGCTGTGGCGGGCCTTGTTGCAGTGGCTCGGTGGCTTTGCCGTGATCCTGTTTGCGGTTGCTTTGCTGTCCTTCGGCGGCATCGGCGGCATGAACCTATTCGCCACCACGATGCCGCGCGGAGATCGGGAGACGCTATTCGGGCGCGCCAAACAGGTGGCGCGCGCCCTGTGGTGGATCTACGTCGGCCTGACGGCCCTTTGCATTCTCGCCTTGGTCGTCGTCGGGATGACGCCTTTTGATGCAACCACGCACGCCCTGTCGACAATCTCGACCGGCGGCTTCAGTACCAAGAACGACGGGATCGCCGCCTTCGACAACATCGGCGTCGAAATCGTCGTGATGCTGTTCATGATCATCGGCGCGTTGAACTTCGCGATCCTCTGGGCCCTGGCGCGCGGCCGTCACGTCGCGGTCTGGAAGGATGTCGAAACCCACTACCTCCTTACCATCGTCGTGAGCGCGACGGCCATCATCGCGGGCACACTGATCGTCGCGCATAATTTCAGTTTTAGCGGCGCGCTTCGTCCGGCGATCTTCGATGTGGTCTCGGCCCTGACAACGACCGGCTTTGCCGCCGGCAGCGATGTTACGGCCGGTGTCCTGCCGGTTATCGTACCGGTGATGTTGATGGGGTTGATGCTGATCGGCGGGGCGACCGGATCGACTGCGGGCGGGATGCGATTGATGCGGCTGGTCGTGTTCTTCAAGCTTGCCGGCCGTGAACTGTCGCGTCTTTCGTACCCGCACGGTGTCGTGCGCCTGCGCTATGCCGGGAAGATCATCGACGAGCCGACCCTGCGCAGTGTGTGGGGCCAGCTCATGATGTTTCTGTCGTTTCTTGCGCTGGCGGCGCTGGTCTTCGGCATCCTCGGGTTTGACCTTCAAAGCGCGCTCGCCCTTGCCGCAACGAACCTGTCGACGGCAGGGGCCGGTCTCTCGCTGACGGCACCTGGTCTGTCGTATCCGGATTTCTCGAACGCCACGAAATGGGCGCTGAATGCCACCATGATCTTCGGGCGACTAGAGTTGATCGTGGTCCTCGTCCTTTTCACCCGAGCCTATTGGAGGAAATGAGTTTGTCTCGCATTGCTTACGTCAATGGCCGTTACGTGCCGCATCATGCCGCTGGCGTCCATATCGAAGACCGGGGCTATCAGTTTGCCGACGGCGTTTACGAGGTGATGGCCATCGACAACAGGAGGCTTGTCGATATGACGCCCCATTACGACCGGCTGGAGCGCAGCCTTCGGGAACTCCGAATCGAGCTGCCGATGACACGCGCCGCTCTCGATGTCGTGCTGCACGAAGTGGTCCGGCGCAACCGGGTCCGCAACGGTATCGTTTACCTCCAAGTCACGCGGGGCGTCGCAACGCGAGATCATCCGTTTCCCAAGCGCGCCGAACCCGCGGTCGTCGTCACCGCACGCCGCGGTGGTCGGCCAAATCCGCAGAACCGGGAGGAGGGGGTCGCCGTCGTCACGGTGCCGGATATCCGCTGGGCGCGTTGCGACATCAAATCGGTGTCGCTGCTCCCGAACGTCCTCGCCAAACAGGCCGCCAAAGAAGCCGGTGGCTTCGAGGCCTGGCAGGTCGACGCCGACGACATGATCACCGAGGGGTCCTCGACCAATGCCTGGATAGTCGATGCCGACGGCAACCTCGTCACGCGACCGCTCGCAAATACGATCCTCAGCGGAGTCACGCGCCTAGTGCTGAAACAACTGGCCGAGGAATCCGATATTCGCGTAGTCGAACGGCCGTTTTCCGTGGAAGAGGCCAAGAATGCCCGCGAAGCATTCATCACCAGCACCACGAGCTTCGTGACCCCGGTCGTGCGGATTGACGACCGCGTTATCGCCAACGGTCGGCCAGGATCGACTACGACTCGCTTGATCGAGCTCTACGACCAACACCTCGCCACCCCGGCCTAAACGCGCACGAAACCGTGAGCCCCGCGGTTATCCGCTCAATCGGGGGTCTCCAACATGGATTCCCAGTGCGGGTCACGCTAGTATTTTCGTACGACAAGCACCGCCAAAATCGCCGGGGGCGCGCCCATTAGGTTTGCCCTGGGGGACGACGAAAGAACAAGAAAGGACGAGACGCTCACATGTCGTCGAACAAGTCTCAAAACGTCCAGGACGTCTTTCTCAATCACGTTCGCAAGAACAAGCTTCCCGTTACGGTATTTCTCGTTAACGGCGTCAAATTACAGGGCGTAATCAGTTGGTTTGACAATTTTTGTGTCCTATTACGTCGCGATGGACACGTTCAGCTCGTATACAAGCATGCTATTTCCACCGTCATGCCGACACAGCCGGTCCAGCTTTTTGATCCGAACGCCGAGGAATCAGCCGACGCCGAGAGCTAACCGCAAGGACCATTCGCTTTGAGCGGCGGAATCGTTCATGACAAGAACCCGCGAACTCCGGCCGCCGTCCTTCATCCCACAATCCGCGGGGCGCGGAGCGCCGGTCGTACGCCCGAATCCGCCCTCGAAGAGGCAATCGGCCTCGCCGAGGCAATTGACCTCGATGTCCGCTTTTCGGCCGTCGTCCCGCTCAATAAACCACGACCGGCAACCCTGATTGGCGCCGGCAAACTTGCCGACCTAGGGTTCGACCTTAAGGGTCTTGAGGTCGAGATCGTCGTGGTCGACGCCGAACTGACGCCCGGCCAACAGCGCAACCTAGAGCGTGAATGGCACTGCAAGGTGATCGACCGAACCGGCCTGATCCTGGAAATTTTTGGAGCCCGGGCTCGGACTCGAGAGGGCCGCCTGCAAGTCGAACTGGCCGCGCTCAACTACCAAAAGAGCCGCCTGGTGCGGTCTTGGACCCACTTGGAGCGCCAGCGCGGCGGCGTCGGCTTCATGGGGGGTCCTGGCGAGCGACAGATCGAGTCGGATCGCCGCATGATCGCGGAGAAGATCACGCGTTTGGAAAAGGAACTGCGCGGCGTCAGTCGGACCCGCACGCTGCACCGTGACAGCCGTCGCAAAGTGCCGTTCCCGACGGTTGCGCTCGTCGGCTACACCAATGCCGGAAAATCCACGCTGTTCAACAGACTCACCGAGGCCACCGTCGTCGCCAAGGACATGCTGTTCGCCACGCTTGACCCCACCATGCGGGGCCTTTCGTTGCCCAGTGGAGAGCGGGTCATCTTGTCGGACACCGTGGGGTTTGTGTCCAACCTGCCGCACGACCTTGTCGCCGCCTTCGCCGCCACCCTCGAAGAGGTGCGGGATGCCGAAATTGTCCTCCACGTCCGTGACATGGCGCATCCTGACCGTGATCATCAAAGAGAAGACGTCCTCGCCATTCTGGACGAAATCGGCCTCGCCCCCGGGACGCCGATCATCGAGGTGCAAAACAAGATCGATCTCCTCGACGAGGAAGATCGCACCCGGCTGACCAATCTCGCGCGCGGCGCGACCGATATCGTGGCGCTGTCGGCGGCCACCGGCGCTGGCTGTGCCGGCCTTCTCGCCACGACCGATGCCCGGCTCCGAGACGCCCGCGAAACCTGCGACTTCAATATCCCCTCCCACGACGGCAGTGCCATCGCCTGGCTCCATGCGCACGGCGAGGTCCTCGCCCGGCGCGATGCCGAGGGCATGACCACCATCCAAGTGGCGCTGTTTCCGGCAGACGCCCGACGTTTTGAGAAACGACTTGCCGAAGGGCAGCTTCTCGCCGCCGATTGACCGCCCGGTGCGGTTGACTCAGGCGCGGCGAAACCGCTATCAACCCAGCACTCTCGCAAGAGAGTGCTAATCAAATCATCGCTCCACCAACCTCCATAGAGGCAGTCACCAGATGAAGATCAGGCCGCTACAGGATCGCGTCATTGTCCGACGGATCGAATCAGAACAGAAAACGGCGGGTGGGATCATTATCCCCGACACCGCTCAGGAAAAACCCCAAGAGGGCGAGATCGTCGCCGTCGGGTCCGGCGCTCGCGACGAGAACGGCAAGTTCATCAAGCTCGACGTCAAAAAGGGCGACCGCGTTCTCTTCGGCAAATGGTCGGGCACCGAAGTCAAGGTCGAGGGCGAAGAACTCCTCATCATGAAGGAGTCCGACATCATGGGCGTGCTGGCCTAAAAAAGCCGGCGCGCGCTAGTGCAGCGTGAAGCGTCCGTCCGCATAGTGCACCTCGCCACCGCTCATCAGATCGGCGTTGGCGAGCCGCACCGAGTGGATACGCGCTTCAATCTCTCGCTCCCAATAGTCCAGGAACCCGGTAATCACCGGGAACTCGGGCGAAAGATCGTACTTTTGCAGCACGAAACTCTGCAAAAGGGTGGGGTAGTCGGGAAGGTGGTAGAGGATTTCGGCGGTCGTCAGCCGGTATCCCTTGAGTTCTAACTCGAAGCTACTGGACATGCTGCTCCTCAAAAAGGATGAACACGCCTCAATCGTGGCTGACCGCCACTGAGAGTCAAATAAAGAATGATTTCAATGATTTAGCACTCATTCTCGTCAAGTGATAATCGCGCTGGTCGCGATGCCTTGACAGTGCGCACGAAGGGACTATATCCCGCGTTAGGGTATTGGCACTCACTGGTGCCGAGTGCCAATCAGGTGAGGGTGGGGCCTTCCGCCCCAACAACCGTCCATCTAACCAAATAACAAACCGACCGGAGTTGGAAAGTCATGGCAGCCAAAGATGTGAAATTCGATCGCGACGCGCGCGACCGCATGATCAAAGGGGTCAACACCCTGGCGAACGCGGTGCGTGTGACCCTTGGACCCAAAGGACGCAACGTCGTTCTCGATAAGTCCTTCGGGTCGCCGCGGATCAGTAAAGACGGCGTCTCCGTCGCCAAGGAGATCGAGCTTGAGGACAAGTTCGAGAACATGGGCGCGCAGATGGTTCGTGAAGTCGCCAGCCGCACCAGCGACGAAGCGGGCGACGGCACGACGACCGCCACGGTTCTCGCGCAATCGATCGTAAACGAAGGCGCCAAGTCCGTCACCGCGGGCATGAACCCGATGGATCTCAATCGGGGCATCGACAAGGCTGTCAAAGCCGTCGTCGCCGAAATCCAAAAGGTTTCCAAGCCGGTCAAGACCGAGGACGAAGTCGCCCAGGTCGGCACCATCTCCGCCAATGGCGAAGCTGAGATTGGCGATTTCATCGCTGAAGCCATGCAGCGCGTCGGCAAAGAGGGCGTCATCACCGTCGAAGAGGCCAAAGGCATGGCCACCGAGCTAGATGTCGTCGAGGGCATGCAGTTCGACCGCGGCTACCTGTCGCCGTACTTCATCACCAATGCCGAAAAGATGGTGGCTGACCTCCAGGACGCCTACATCCTGTTGCACGAAAAGAAGCTTTCCAGCCTCCAGGCCATGTTGCCGGTGCTTGAAACCGTCGTGCAGACCGGCAAACCCCTTGTCATCATCGCGGAGGACATCGAAGGCGAGGCCCTTGCCACGCTCGTGGTCAACAAGCTCCGTGGTGGCCTTAAGATCGCCGCCGTCAAGGCGCCGGGCTTCGGCGACCGCCGCAAGGCACAGCTTGAAGACATCGCCATCCTCACCGGCGGCACCGTGATTTCCGAGGATCTCGGGATCAAGCTCGAGAATGTCACCATCGACATGCTCGGCGTCGCCAAGACCGTGACGATCACCAAAGAGGACACCACGATCGTCGAAGGCACCGGCAAGAAGGAAGACATCCAGGACCGGGTCAACCAGATCCGCGCCCAGATCGACGAGACCTCCTCCGAATACGACAAGGAAAAGCTGCAAGAGCGCCTCGCCAAATTGGCCGGGGGCGTTGCGGTCATCCGCGTCGGCGGGGCCACCGAGGTCGAGGTGAAGGAACGCAAAGACCGTGTCGACGACGCACTGCATTCCACCCGCGCCGCGGTGGAAGAGGGCGTCGTGCCGGGCGGTGGGGTGACGCTGCTTTACGCAAGCCGCGCCCTCGACAAGCTCAAAGGCGAGAACCACGACGAAGACATGGGTGTCCAGATCATCCGCCGTGCCCTCGAACAGCCGCTTCGTCGGATTGTCGAAAACGCCGGCGTCAGCGGTGCCGTTGTCGCCAGCAAGCTGCTCGAAGGCAAAGACAACAAGCGTGGCTTCAACGCGCAGACCGAGGAATACGTCGACATGATCAAAGCCGGGATCATCGATCCGGCCAA
>CALJDF010000160.1 GCA_938023835.1 uncultured Alphaproteobacteria bacterium | reverse complement strand
TCCGTTCCGGCATCGATGGCGGCCGTGGAATCGTCCAGGACCAGCACGGTCGGATCGAGCAACGCCGCCCGGGCAATGGCCACGCGCTGTTTCTGACCCCCCGACAACGAGACACCGCGCTCGCCGACCAGGCTTTCGTATCCCGCCGGTAGGCTGTCGATGAACGTCCCGATTTGCGCCGCATCGGCGGCATCCCGAATGCCGCTCTCCTCGGCCCACGGATCGCCATAGGCAATGTTGTTTTCGATGGACGATGTAAAGAGATACGGGTCCTGCGCCACCACGCAAATGGCCTCGCGCAACGAGGCGGCCGTCACGCTGCGGATATCCTGGCCGTTGATCGTGATCCGCCCCTGCGTTGGTTCGTAATGCCGGGGCAACAGCTGCGAGATCGTCGATTTGCCGCTCCCGGGCGGGCCGACAATCCCCAACGTCTTGCCGCGCGCGACGGAAAACGAGACATCGCGCAGCACCGGTGAGTCGGGCGTGGCGTCATAGGCGAAAGTCACATGCTCGAACCTGACGGCACCGTCACCGGGCGCGAGGGCCTGTGCGTCAGGCGCATCGTTGATCACCACATCCGAGTCGAGCACTGCGAACAAGCGCCCGCCGCAGGTCGAGGCCCGCGCGAACGAGTTCACCACCATGCCGATCATCCGAACGGGTTGCTGCAGGATCGTCATAAAGGCGAGAAATTCGGTCAAGGTGCCGACGGTTATGCTGCCGTCCAAAACCCGTAGGCCGCCGACCCAAAGCACCAGACCCATCGCGACAAAAAAGGCAAACGTCATAGCGCTGGTTGCCGACGACCGTGCCGCGATGCGCTCGCGTGAGATTTCCAGCGCGGGCAGGGCGGTCCCGTCGTACTGCTTCATTTCGTAGTCTTCGGCCCCGAACGCGCGGACGACACGGATACCGGTCAAGTTCTCGTCCATGATCCGGCCCAACACCCCCAGGTGTTCTTGCAGCTGGAGCCACAGCCCGCGCAAGCGCAGTCGGATCGTTGCCGAGCGCCACGCGACGAACGGCACAAAACTCAGGCTCAACAAGCCCAACACCACGTCGGTCGACAGCATCAGGGCCGCCCCGACCCCGACTATCACCACCAGCAACAGCGAACGCAGCACCGCCATGTTGAAGAACATCCGTACGCCTTCAATGTCCAACAAGCCACGGGTGACCAGATCGCCGGTATGCACGCTGTCATGGAAAGCAAAGTTCAGCTTTTGCAGCTTGGCGTAGAAATCCAGCCGCAACTGATAGCCCACGAGATGGCCGATCGATTCGCCGCCGTAGTTGTGGAACAGCGTAAAGGCCCCGCGCGCGACCGAGACCACGAACAACAATCCGGCAGTCGTCCACAGGGCCGCCCGGGCCGCTTCCGCATTGACCACATCCTCGCCCAGCGCCAGCAGCGCGCCGTCCACCGCATCGCCCAATAGGCGCGGCACCAACAGCTGCAGCACGACCGCGATCAGCGTGGCGATGACGGCAATGGTCACGCGGGTACGGTTTTGCAGGGCGAGCTTTATGATTCGCCACAGAATGGCGGCGTCGCCCGCCGTCCGGCGGCCGCCAGAATAATCGTCGATTGGCATCAAGCGCTTAGATTGGGGTTCGAGTATGGATCACGATTTGGCGGATACTCGCACCTCTGGGCCGCTTTGGCCAAACCTTCGGCCACACCGCCCAAGGCGCGGGCTTTTGCTCCCGGGCGGACCCGGCTAGGGCCGCAGTTGGCCCTCGACCAACGCCGTCGCATCGATCTCGATCAGCCGCTCAGGACGGCCCAGGGCGGCCACCTGGACAAAGGTATCGGCGGGGTAGGGGACCTTGAACCAGCGCTGGCGCAGGGCAAATACGTTCTCCCGATATTGCATATCGGTGACATAGATCGTCACCTTGATGATCTTGTCGACGTCGCTGCCCGCGGCCTGGAGCGCGCGTTGAATGTTGCGCATCGCCTGATCGGCCTGCGCGTCGAACCCGCCTTCGACCGTGGTGCCGTCGTCGCCGATCCCCACTTGCCCGGACAGCAAGATCAGATCGCCAATGCGAAACCCTTGCGAGATATAGAATTGATCGAACGGATCGGGATCGAGGTGAATGCGTTGGGCGTCCATATCAGGCCTCCGACTGTGCTAAAACCCCAGCATGCCAGTACAACCCGACGGCGCAACACGAGATGCAGCTTCGGCGCGGGCGGCCTTACCGGCAGCGGGGGCCGTGCTGCGCCGAGAATTTGCGCAAACCGCGGCGGAAATCGACCGCACCGGCGAAGATCCCACCGAAAACATGCGGCGCATCCACGATGCCGGGCTTACGCGGCTCTTGGTGCCGCAAGCCTATGGCGGCATCGCCTCGGCCCAAGCCCTCGCGGCGGACCTCCCGCTCATCACCGACCTGCTGACCGAACTCAGTGCCGGGGAAAGCGCGACGGCCCAGATCTGGAGCATCCACCTTGTCGCGGCGCGGCTCATTTTCGGTGGTGCTCTCACCGTCGACGAAGCGGTCCGCGAGGAAATCGCCGATGGCCTGCTGAACCATGGCATGCGACTGGCCAACTCCGCCGCCGAAGCCGGTCCGCGGCGCGGCGAATACCACGTCACCGCCGATCCGGTTGATGGCGGCTACCGGCTCAGCGGCGTCAAAGTGTTCAACACCGGCACGGCCGGGGCCACCTACACCATCACCCCGGTGCGCATTCGCGGTGCCGAAGACAAGGGTGTCGTCTACCTCTTGGTGCGCATGGACGCGGACGGCGTCACGCCGCACAACGATTGGGACAACATGGGCCAGCGCGCCACCGGTAGCGGCACGATTACGTTCGACAACGTGTTTGTCCCGGCGCGCTTCTTCTTCCCCATGGCGGCCGGTGCCGATGGCCTCACCGGCCCGGCCAGCGTGATCGGCCCGTTCTTCCAACTCCTGATCGGCGCCACCATTCTCGGCATGGGATTCGGTGCGCTCGATGCGATGGCGGCGTTCGTCCGCGACCACGCCCGGCCCAATCTACCGACCCTTGATCGGGCGGCCGATGACCCGGTCAACCGATTGCATATCGGGCGCGCCTCGGCCGCGCTTGCGGCGGCCCACGCGCTACAACGCGAGGCCAGCCAAATGGTGGTCGACACCGAAACCGGCACCGCCGATCGCGGCGCCTGCGCGGTGCAGATGATGCGCAGCAAGACCGTCACGGTGGCCACCGCCCTCGACGTCACCGGGCAGGTGCACGGCCTTGCCGGCGGACGCGCGACGAACAACAAATACCGGCTCGACCGGTTCTGGCGTAACGCCCGCACCCTCTCGGTGCACGACCCGATCGACGCCATGGCCCAGCAAATCGGCGCTTTTGAGATCGATGGCGCACCGCCCGTGCCCAGCGTCGGGACTTAGGCAAACCAACCCATTTTGGCCCTGTACGGACCGCGCCCCAGTCGCCACTATTGGGGTTCACAGAGAACGGAGCGTGCCCGTGGTTGATGTCGTTGCGACACAAGAAGCTTTCGCCCGCCGCCAGGTGTTGATGGTGCCGGGCTATACCGAAACCGGGAGCGACGAGAACTATTACGTCACCCAGTTTTTTGGTGCGTTGCCGGCCAATGTCGATCCCAACCCACCCGACTCGGCGATGGGGCGTCCGCAGGCCTACTACGTTGAGCAACCGCCCAAGGCGACGGTGCCGCCGCACTACCACGACACCAACCAGTTTCAAGTCTTTCTGCGCGGCCAAGCGGTCTTCGGCAAAAAACCCGTCGCACCGCTCGCTGTTCACTACGCCAACGGGCACACGCCCTACGGTCCGATCATCACGCACGACCAGGCGACCCATTATCTCACCCTGCGCAATCAGTGGGACTCCGGTGGCAAGACGATGCCGCAAAGCCGACCGACGTTGCGCAAGGTGCGCCGCCGCTTCCGCATGATCGAAGAAATCGTGCTACCGGATTTAGCGTCGCTTGCCGCCGGCGCGGCCGATCGCCACGACGCCTTGGAATGTGAAGACGACGGCCTCGGCGTGTCGACCTTCGGCCTTGGTGCCGACGCCGAAACCGATCTGGCCCTCGCGGGGGCGGGCGAGGGGCGTTTCGGTCTCGTCCTTGCCGGCACGCTCCTAGGCCAAGATAAAACCCTCGATTCCGGTAGTTGTGTCTATGTCGGACCCACGGACAGCGAAACATTCCGGGCGGGGCCCGACGGCGCCGCGGTTCTGGTAATGCAGTTCCCGCCCGAACCGATCTAGCCGCCCGCCCGCCGAACGGTCCGCACGAACGCGCTAGGCGGCGTCGGACCGCATTGCCACAATTGCTGCGTGGGAGGATCACGATGACTCATTTGCGTTTCGGTACCTTTATTCCGCCGATCCATCCGGTCGACGAAAACCCAACATTGTGTATCGAACGCGATATGCAAGTCGTCGAGCATCTCGACGCGTTGGGCTATGACGAGGCCTGGATCGGCGAACACCATTCGGCGGGCACCGAACTCATCGCCTCGCCGGAGCTGGTCTTGGCCGTGCTCGGCGATCGCACCAAACGCATTCGCCTCGGCACCGGCGTTTCGTCGTTGCCCTACCACCACCCGCTGATCCTCGCCGACCGCATGATGCAGCTCCACCACATGACCCGCGGTCGCGCGATGCTGGGCGCGGGCCCGGGTGCGCTAGTGTCGGATGCCAAAGCGCTGGGCATTACGCCCGAACGCCAGCGCGACATGATGGACGAAGCACTCGACGTCATGATCCGTTTGTTCAATGGCGAAACCGTGACGCAGAAGACCGATTGGTTCGAGCTCAACGAGGCCCGTCTTCAGTTGCGGCCCTACGCCAACGAGCCCATCCAAATCGCCACCGCCAGCGTCTTCACGCCGTCCGGTGCGCGTTCGGCCGGTCGTTTCGGCACCGGCCTCATGGCGATGGGCGGCACCTCGCCCGACGGCATCGCCGCGGCCACCCGCAACTGGGAGATCGCCACCGAAACCGCCGCCGCCAACGGCCACCCCATGGAGCGCCGGGACTGGCGTCTCGTCGGGCTGGTTCACATCGCCGAAACCCGCGAACAGGCCTTCGCCAACGTCCGCTACGGCATCGACGAATGGATTCAATATTTCGAAGACGTCGCCACGCACCCGATGGTGCCACCTGAAGGCAAAGGCGATCCGGCCGAACACCTCGTCAATGTGGGGCGCGCGGTGATCGGTGATCCGAGCGATGCCATTCGCCAGATCGAAACGCTGCAGGAGGCGACGGGGGGCTTTGGCTGCTACCTGCTGGTCGACCACAATTGGGCGCGCTTCGAAGACAAGCTCAAGTCCTACGAGCTGTTCGCACGCCACGTCATGCCACGCTTCCAAGGCCACAACATCCAGCGCCGTCAGTCCTACGATTGGGTGCGCGATAGCCAAGAAGACTTCAAAGCCTCGGCGCGGCGTGCCCAACAAGTCATTATCGATCGACAGGCCGCCGAAGACGGCAAGAAGAGCGACGCCGCGGAATAGCCGATGAGCAAGCCCTTCCCGGATACGTTCCAAGGTAATGCCATCCCGTGGCTCTTGGAGGGGGAGGCGCACGACCTGCCGATCACCGGCGCATTACCCCCGACGTTGCGCGGCACCTTCTTTCGCAACGGTCCCAACCCGCAATTCGCGCCGCGCGGTCACTACGCCAACTGGTACGACGGCGACGGCATGGTGCATGCCTTCCATATCGACGACGGTCGCGTCCGCTACGTCAACCGCTGGGTCCTTACCGAACGCTTCCGCGCGGAACGCGACGCGGGACAAGCCTTGCTTGGTACGTTGTTCGAGCCCCAATCGGTCGCCCCCGAGGGCGAATCGCTTAGCCGCAATGCCGCCAATGCCACCATCGTGTGTCACGGCGGCAAAGTCCTAGCGACCTGGGAGACCGGGCTGCCGCACGAAATCGACCCGATGACGTTGGAGACCCGAGGGCTCCATGATTTCGGCGGTGCCATCCCGCACGACATGATGGTCCACCCCAAGATCGATCCGGTCTCGGGCGAGATGCATCTCTTCGGCCGTACCGCGCCCCATCCCGCGCCCGGTAACATGACCTATCACGTCGTCGATCGATCCGGTGCGGTCACGCACACCGCCGAGGTCGCCGTGCCTTACGACAGCATGACCCACGACATGTTCATGACCGAAAACTTCGTGATCCTCACGGTGTTCCCGGCGGTCTACGACGAGGCGCGCGCACAAGCCGGTGGCCCCTATGTTGCGTGGGAGCAGGACCGCGAGTCGTTCCTCGGAATCTTGCCCAAGGGTGGCACCGGCGAGGATATCACTTGGGTGTCGTTCCCCAGCTGCTGGGGCTCGCACACCATGAACGCCTACGAAGACGGCGACAAACTGATTTGCGACGTCATCCGCTATCCGCGCGCGATGCTGTTTCCCGACCCTGACGGGTCATGGCCCACGGGATTGGAGTTCCCCGCGCTGCATCGTTGGACGGTCGACCCCAAGGCGGGCACCGTCGACGAACGCCGCTTCGACGACGCCAACGGCGAGATGCCCATCATGGATGTGCGCTTTCGTGGCCGGCCCTATCGCCATGGCTATAGCGCTGGGTGGTCGGGTGCGGTGCGCGGATTGGACGCGATCCACCATTACGATTGGCAGACCGGCGTGCGCAGAACCTTCGTGCCGGGCGACGGATGCCTCGTGCAAGAACCGGCCTTCGCGCCGGCCGGCCCCGATGCCGCAGAGGGCGAGGGCTACCTTCTTGCGCTTGTCTACCGCGGTGCTGAAAACCGGTCCGACCTCGTCGTGTTCGACGCCCAAGCCATCGACCAAGAGCCCATCGCCACCGTCACGCTGCCGCACCGCATCGTCACCGGCCTCCACGGCGCCTGGCTGCCGCGTTAGAAAATTACATAGTATCAACCCGTTAGCGTTGGGGCAGCGCCGCGCGAGTGCGGCGGTCCGGACAGAAATGAGTCTCAGTCGCCCGCCGTGATCCGGTCGATCTCGGCCATCTCGGCGGCGCTCAGGGTCCATCCCACGGCGGCCGCGTTCTGGGTGACCTGGTCGGGATGCGTCGCCCCCGCAATCACGCTCGACACATTGGGTCGCGCCGCCAACCAGGCGAAAGCGAGTTCCAACAACGAGCGATTGTGTTTTGCGGCAAACGCCTCGAGCCCTTCGACGATGTCCCAGTTCCGGTCGGTCATGTAGCGCTCGGCCAGTTGCGGCATGTCGGCCATGCGGGTGCCTGCTGGCGGCGGGTTTTGTCGCGAATACTTGCCGGTCAGAAAGCCGCTGGCCAAGGGAAAGTAGGGCAGCAGCCCCAGGCCGCGGCGGGTGATGGCGGGCAGCAAGTCGTCGTCGATCTCGCGCGCCAGCAAGCTGTAGTGATCCTGGCACGAAACGAGTCCGGCCCACCCGTTTCCCGTCGCCGCATCCTGCGCTTCGTCGAGTTGTTCGGCAGAATAATTCGAACTGCCGATATGGCGTACCTTGCCCTGCTTGATCAAATCATCCAGCGCGCCCATCGTTTCCTCAATGGGCGTTTCGCTGTCGGGCGTATGCACTTGATACAGATCGATCCAATCCGTTTTTAGTCGCTTCAGGCTCGCCTCGCACGCTTTCATGATGTAGGCGCGCGACGCACCGCTCATCCCCGGCTCATCGCTCATCGGCATTGCGAATTTGGTCGCCAAAATGATGTCCTTGCGCCGCTCACCCATCACCGCGCCGAGGCATTCTTCCGAACCGCCGCGCTTACCATAGACGTCCGCGGTATCGAAAAAATTGATGCCCTCGTCCAACGCGCGGTCGACCACCGCGCGCGTGTCGTCTACGCCGATTTTGTTGCCGAAATTGTTGCAACCCAACCCGACCAACGAAACCGAAAGGCCCGACGGCCCCAAAGAGCGATGTTCCACGTGATGTCCTCCCAAAATACGCAACGCATTGTCGACGCGCCACGCCGCGATGTCACGCCGTGCGTCATGCACGCCTATTGCGTGGTCAGCAGAATCCGACCAAAGAACGCGCGGCTTTCCATCAAGCGGTGTGCCTCGGCCGCCTCGGCGAGCGGCAAGGTCGTGTGGATGGGGGGCGCAGCAAGGCCCGCGGCGCGTGCCGCCAGGACCGATTCCAAAATGGGCCGCGTGTAACGCCCGCAGCGGAAGATCGTCAGGTGGCGGCGAAACAAATCGATCATGTCGATCGGCACCACCTCGCCGGCATGGGCGCCGACCAGCGCAACCCGCCCGCCCCAGGCGAGGCCCTTGATTGCCGCCACCAATGCATCGCCGCCGGCGACATCGAACACCAGATCGACCCCTTTGCCGTCGGTCAGCGCCAACAGTCCTTCGGTGAGATCGCTGTCGCGGTAGTTGACCGTATGATCCGCCCCGGCCTCTTCGATACGTGCGCAACGCGCATCGCTACTGGCGATACCAATGACACGCGCGCCCAGGTGTTTTCCCAGCACGACTGCCGCAGACCCGACGCTCCCGCCGGCGCCGGTCACCGCCACCGTTTCGCCGGGCTGCAGCGCAGCTGTGTCGACCAAGGCTTCCCACGCGGGGGCCAGCTTGTAGCTCGCCACCGCGCCAACCGGGCTCAGTCCGTCGGGCAGTTTGACGACCCGCGCCACGGGCAGCGCGATCCGTTGGCAATAGGTGCCGGGATCGTGGGCGCCCAAGGTGCCGATCCGCGCGCAAAGGTTGGGCCGGCCCGCGGTGCAGGCATCGCACACCCCGCAGCTTCGAAAGGCATACGTCGCCACCGGGTCGCCAACCGAAAACCCGGTCACCTCAGGACCGACGTCCGCCACCGTGCCGGCGGCTTCGGTGCCCAAGGTGTGGGGCAGGGCGACCGGTAGCCCCGACACGCCCTCACGGACGTCGATGTCGAGGTGGTTCACGCCGATACAGGCGATATCGATCAACACCTCGCCGGGTCCCGGCTCGGGCGCCGCGACATCCCGATAGGTCAACACCTCCGGTCCGCCGAACCGGTCGAACTGTACCGCCTTCACGTCACGCGTCGCGTAACTTGAAGCGTTGCACCTTGCCGGTCTGGGTCTTGGGTAGGGACTCGGCAAAGGCGATGGCGCGCGGATACTTGTACGGGGCAATTTCCGCTTTGACGTGATCCTGCAGCGCTTTGGTCAATGCCGCGTCGCCGATGGTGCCGTCCTTCAACACAACATGCGCTTTGACGATTTGCCCCCGTTCGGGGTCTGCCACACCGACCACCGCACACTCTTGGACTGCCGGGTGGCTCAACAAGGCGTTCTCTACCTCGGGTCCGGCAATGTTGTAGCCTGCCGAAATGATCATGTCGTCGGCCCGCGCGACGTAATACAGGTACCCGTCCTCGTCCTGGCGATAGACATCGCCGGTCAGGTTCCATCCGTCCAGCACATAGTCCTTTTGCCGCGCCGGGTTGGCGAGATAACGGCAGCCCGTCGGCCCGCGCACCGCCAAGCGGCCTTCGTTGCCCGGTGGCAACGGCGCCCCGTCGGCATCGATCAAGCGCGCCTCGTACCCCGGGATCGCCTTACCTGTTGCGCCCGGCCGTATGTCGTCGCCCGATGCCGAAACGAAGATGTGCAGCAACTCGGTCGCGCCCAACCCGTCGACCAGCGCGATGCCGGTGGCTTCGTGCCATGCCTCCCACGTTGCGCGCGGCAGGTGCTCGCCCGCCGAAATGCAGACTTTCAAGCTTGAAAGGTCGTAATCGCCGACCTTCGCCAACATCGCGCGATACGCCGTCGGTGCGGTGTAAATCCCGGTACAGCGGTGACGCGCAATGGTCTCCAGCATCGTGTCCGGCCCGAAGCGTTCGACCATTACCGATGACGCGCCATAGCGCATCGGAAACACCACCAAAGCGCCCAACCCGAATGTAAAGGCGAGCGGCGGCGAGCCGGCAAACACATCCTCGCGGTCGATCGAAATGACGTGCTTGGGAAACAAATCGGCAATGGCGAGCACATCGCGATGAAAATGAAGCGTCCCCTTCGAACCGCCCGTCGTGCCCGAGGTAAACGCGATCAACGCCACATCGTCGGCCGCCGTATCCACGGTCTCGAAGCGGTCGGGCTTGTCGGCCATCGCGCGTTCCAGCGCGGTGTCGCCGGTCCCATCCGCGCCGAAGTGCATCAACGCGCGCAAGACCGGCGTGTCGGCGCGGGCCTTCTCAAGATCTTCGGCCAACGCGATGTCGCACAGGGCGTGGCTCACCTGGGCCTTGTCGATCAACGGCACCAATTCCGCCGCGCGCAACATCGGCATCGTGGTTACGCAAATGCCGCCGGCCTTCAGAACCGCAAACCACGTCGCCACCAGCATCGGGTTGTTGGGTGCGCGCAATAGCACGCGATTGCCGGGCACCAAGCCTAGATCGTCGACCAAGACGTGGGCGATCCGGTTGGCACGCGCTTGCAGGTCGGCATAACGCCACGTCTGGTCGCCGAAATGCAGGGCAGGGCGGTCGCCGAACCCGGCGTCGACATGAACGTCAAGCAGGTCGCGCGCCACGTTGATCTGCTCGGGATACGCCGCGAGGTCGGGGACCGCGCCGAAGTCCATGTCAGGCCACAACTCTCGCGGCGGCAAGTTATCGCGGGCAAAGGTGTCGCGATGGGCGCTTTGGCCGGTTGGCTGAAACATAACCCCTCCCTCTTAAGCCCAATTGTGCCCTCGGGACGGGATCGCCTGCAAACGACATCGTGCAGAGGCAACGCTTGGCGAAACCCCACTTTGAGGGGGGTCAGTCGCCGTCTTCTGTCGGCGCCTTTGGTATCGCGGCTTCCTCGAGTAAGTGATGCACGCTGGCGGCTTCGTGGCGAATGTCCGCCAACAGGTCGAGGAGGCGGCCCACGGCGATCAGAATGAGGGCGCTGCTCAGTCCGGCGATCCAAACCGTCAAGACGCTCAGGTTTCCCGAAACCCATGCCGGGTAGGTCAACACGGCGCCAACGACGTTGACCGTGAATGCGGCGATCCCGATGACGAACAAAATGCGTCCCAAGACCGGCTCGCGGTAATGGTGATGGTGGTGGTTGCGATTGAACATTGGTAGTCCTCCGTGGTTGCCGCCATGGTTCCACGCTCGGCGCCAGGCACATTGCGCGACGTCAAGGGCATGCTTGACGCCAATCAAGGTCGATCCCATGTGGGTGTGCATAAGCTTCTGTGCAATCAACAAGTCGAATCGATAGAGGACAAGATGGCGAAAGGTGAAGTTGCGCCCCGTCGCGCAGGTTTTGGTTCTCTTAGCTCGCTGCAGAGCGAAATTGATCACCTGTTCGAGGATTTCATGGGCGGCTGGGGGCCGCGGCGCGGCCTTTGGCTCGATGCCGATGGCGATGAAGGGTTCGCGATGCCCAAACTCGATGTCGTCGAGAGCGACAAGGCGGTTCATGTATCGGCCGAACTCCCTGGCATCTCGGAAAAAGATATGTCTATCGAAATTGCCGACGGCGTGCTGACCATTACCGGGACGCACGAAGAAAAGTCGGACGAGAAAGACAAGCAATATCACCGGGTCGAGCGGTCGCGTCGCACCTATCGGCGGTCACTGTCGCTGCCACCGGGGATCGACGAAGACAATGTCGATGCCAAATTGAAGAATGGCGTTCTTGAGGTCACGTTGCCCAAGACGGCCGAAGCGGAGGCCAAGTCCCGAAAGATCGAGGTCAAAGCGTCCTAAGGAAAGATCGCGCCGTCGCGGTGGATGCGGCGGCGCGACGTTCTTAGAATGCGTCGCGCCGACAGGTGAAGTGGGCAAGAGTTGTTCCCGCGCCGGCGATCACGCACTCCTCCGCGATCTATCGGATGTGATCGTCCAAACCCGCGATGTCGGTCACCGCGAGTTGTGGGCTTTCGGCGGCATGGGGTCCGATCGAGGTGGTCGCTACAACGCCGACCCCCAATCCGATCGCGAACGCGGCAAGCATTGCAAAACGTGGTGTCATGACAGCCCTCCATCGGCAGGTGCCGGGTTGCTCTAAAGGTCCGCCCCGCGAGGGCGGCTCACATTGATTTCTATCAAGCTCGCCGGTTATCCAAACGTGTCGTCGAATCGGTCGCGTAGCGCATTCTTGCGCACTTTGCCCATCGCGTTGCGCGGTAGGGCCTCGACGAAAAACACCCGCTTGGGTCGCTTGAATCGCGCCAATTTTCCGTCGAGCGCACCCAAAACCCGGTCTTCATCCAGCGCCCCATCGGTGCGGGTCACCACGGCGACCACGGCCTCGCCAAAGTCCGCATGCCGCAAGCCGATCACCGCGCTCTCGCCCACCCCAGGCACGGCATCGATCTCGGTTTCGATCTCCTTGGGATAGATGTTCAGACCGCCACTGATGATGAGGTCTTTGGCGCGACCCACCAACGACACGCGTCCGTCTTCACCGCTCGAGGCTAAATCGCCGGTGCGGAAATAGCCGTCACTGGTCATGTCCTCAGCGGTCTTTTCCGGCTTGCGCCAATAGCCTTTGAACACGTTGGGGCCGCGCACCTCAAGCCCGCCGACCTCACCGGCCGGGAGGGGCGCGCCATCCTCGCCGCTCACCCGCACCGACACATCGGGTAGGGGATAGCCCACCGTTCCGGGCAGCCGTTCACCGTCGAGCGGGTTGGAAGTGATCATGCCGGCTTCGGTCATTCCATAGCGTTCCAGAATGGACTGCCCGGTGCGCGCCTTAAACGCCGCAAACGTTTCCGGCAACAGCGGTGCCGAGCCGCTCACGAACAGCCGAATAGAAGCACATGCCGTGGCATCGAACGCAGGCTCGTTGAGCAACCGCGTGTAGAAAGTCGGCACGCCCATCATCACGGTGGCGCGCGGCAACAGCCCGAGAACGGTCTTGGCGTCGAACGATTCGAGAAACAGCATCGGAGAGCCATTCAGCACCGCACAATGCGTCGCCACAAAAAGGCCGTGCACGTGATAGATCGGCAGCGCATGGAGCAGCACATCGCCCGGCACGAACCCCCAAATGCGATGGAGTGCGAGGGCGTTGGACGCGAGGTTGTCGTGCGTCAGCATCGCGCCCTTGGGCCGCCCCGTCGTGCCCGAGGTGTAGATGATCGACGCCAAGTCATCCGCCGCGACGGCCTGCACTGTAAAAGTCGTCCCGTCATGCGCGGTGCTGGCATCGACCAACGAGCCCGTCCCATCGGCATTCAGCGTGTGAATCGTGGTCTGGCCGACCGCATCGGCAATCGCGCCGGCGGCGGCGTCGGACGTTACGAACAATCGCGGTTCGGCGTCACCGACGAAGTACCGGATCTCCTCGGCCTCATAGCCGGTGTTGAGCGGCAGAAATATCAAGCCCGCCTTCAGGCAAGCAAAATAGAGAAACAGCGCCTCGGGCGATTTATCGACCTGCACCGCAATCCGATCCCCGGGCACCGCGCCCGAGGCGGTCAGAAACCCGGCAAACCGGTCGGTCCAGCGCGCCGCATCGCCATAAGAAAACCTCCCCCGCGTCGGGCTTTCGATAAACAGCGCATCGCGGTCGCTCGGAAACCGGCTCTCAAAAAGCGCAAAAACATTGCCGGTCACGCGCGGCTCTCCTTGTCGGTT
This sequence comes from uncultured Alphaproteobacteria bacterium, assembly GCA_938023835.1. Classification (GTDB taxonomy): domain Bacteria; phylum Pseudomonadota; class Alphaproteobacteria; order SHVP01; family SHVP01; genus CALJDF01. The sequence continues at coordinate 1,909 of CALJDF010000160.1, read as the reverse complement.
CATGGAAAATCGGCCCGCATGGTGGCACCCCGCACCGGCCGCGCCAAGGGCTGCTGTCCGCGATAAGATGATGGCATGAAGGCCGCCCTTCTCTTTGGCCTGGAAGATCTCCGGGTGGTCGATGCGCCCGACCCAGAGCCTGGTCCCGACGAGGTCACGGTCCGTGTCGTCAGTTTTGCGCCCTACGGCACCGACCTTGGTGTCTATCTCAATCGCGGCGGCCGCTATCCCCAACCCTATCCCGTCGGCGTGGGCGCCGATTTCTCGGGCATCATCGACAAGGTCGGCGCCAAGGTTGCGGGCTGGCAGCCTGGCGGCCGCGTTTCGGCGTTGACTCTCGCGCACTGCGGCACGTGTCCCAATTGCCAGGCGGGCCGCACCAACTTGTGCCTCGATCCCGCCTTTACGCCGCCGCCGCGTCAGGTCTGCTGCCAAGAGGTCACGCCGGTCTTCGCGCGCAAGCTCGCGCGCCTGCCCAACGTGGTCACGTTCGACGACGCGGCCATGCTGGGCGGCATTGCCGGTGCCTTGAATGCCTTCGACAAAATGCGCCCGTAACCCGGCGAGACCATCGCCGTGGTTGGGGTCGGCGCAACGGGCTGGGGCGCAATTACCGCGGCCAAAGCATTCGATCTGAAATGTCGTCGCGATCGGTGGTACCGGTCAGCGGGCGGCCCTCGTGCGTGCCGGCGGGGCCGATGACGTCATGGCCATCGCCGCGCACGACGAAGACGTCAAAGACAGATTCCTCTCGCGCTATCCCGGCGGTATGCCGTTGGTTATCGAAACCTCGGCCACCGAATGGGGTTTGCGGCAAAGCTTCGCCGTGGCCGCCATGCAAGGCCGCATCACGCTCACCGGTGGCGGTGCGCTTGATCTCAGCGGCTGGGACATCGTCATGCGCGAGTTGGAGATTCACGGCAGTCGGGCGAGTCATCACCAAGAAGAGGCTTTGGCCCTCATCGCGGCGGGCGAGATCGACCTCAAGCCCACCATCACGCATCGCTTTCCCCTCGACCAAGCGCCCGCGGCATTCACCCAGCTGACCGGTCCCGACGCGAAAGACATCGGTCGCGTCATCATCGAGTGCAGCCCCGCCGCCGACCGCCAAGGAGACGCCGCATGAAACCGTTGATCGAGCACGTCGCCATCGAAGATTTGCCCTGGGAGGCGCTGGGCACGAACGGCTCGCGTCGTCGTGTGCTTGGCGTCGATCCCGAGACCGGTCGGGCCACGCAGTACGTCGATATCCCGAAAGGGTGGCAGGGTGGCGGCACCGCGCACTATCACGATGCCTACGAAGAGGTCTTCGTGATCAAGGGCGACGTCACGCTCAACGGCCGCGACTATCTCGGTGATGGCTCGTACATCTATCGCCCGGCCGGGATCGTCCATGGCCACGACGAGGGGGCAAGGGCCGGCTGCTTTTGCATCATCCGTACCGGCGGCGCCTTGGAACTGAACCTCGTCCCCGATCCGGAAGACGACGAGGAATACGTGCTGTTTGAGACGGACGACGACCGGCCGTTCGTTCTCGACCTGCGTACCCGGATCATGCCGTGGCACCGCGTCGACGACGAAAGTGGGCGCTACCGGCGCAAGGTACTTAGCGCCAGCGCCACCACCGGCGCCGCCACGCACTTGGTCAGCCTGCCGCCGGCATGGCAAGGTCGCATCGCACTGACCGAGAACGACGCGTGGGAATGGCTCGTGTTGGCGGGCGAGGCACGGATCGGCGGTATCACGGCCGCAGCACAAAGCTACGGTTGCCGTCCTCTCGGCACGCCCGAAGCGATCATCGATGACTCGATCGGCGGCGCGAGCCCGCGCGCTTCGGCGATCACGCGGAATTCGTCCCCCAGTCGGGTTTTGCCCAAGCCGGGCTCGCCGCGAATGTAGACCACCTCAC
>CALJDF010000159.1 GCA_938023835.1 uncultured Alphaproteobacteria bacterium | reverse complement strand
GGCCGCCGGGCGGATCGAGGTTCCCGAAAACACCCAGACCCGCGCGGATGAGGGACTGCCGGCGAGCGGGGTCGTTTATGCGTCGTTTAACGCGACCTACAAATTGGACCCTGCGGCTTTTGATCAGTGGATGACCATCTTGACGGCGGTGCCAGAAAGCGTCCTTTGGCTGCGCGCCGCAAGCGAAGACGTCCAAGACCGATTGCGCGCCGCTGCGGGACGGTACGGTGTACCAGGTGCTCGAATTGTGTTTGCCGCCCGCAAGGATCGGCCCCAACACCTGGCGCGACATCAGTTGGCGGATATATGCCTGGATGCTTTTGGTCACACCGGCGGCGTCACAACCCTTGATGCACTGCTCGCTGGGGTGCCGGTTCTCACGATCGCCGGTGAAAGCCAAAGCGCCCGGACCGGCGCGTCAATTCTGAACGCGCTCGGCACGCCCGAGTGGATTTTCAACGATGTGGCCTCGTATACGGCTGCCGCCGTTGCCCTCGGCACGGATATCGATCAGTTGCGAAAGGCCAAACAAACCCTGCGCCATCAGCGCGACATTGCACCGCTATTCAATCCCAGCCTGCTGGCAATGCACCTCAATGCCGCGTTCCGCACGATGTACGAGATGGCGGCACAAGGAACACGCCCGACCACCTTTGACGTCGGGTCAGTAAGCGTGTGATCGCAGGAACGCTTCGGTGTGAAAACGCAAATGATCCGGAACATATTTGAACCTCTCGCCGACCGGGCAGGCCCGCCGCGATCTGCATCCCTCGAGCCGGCAATCCTGTCCCTCGGGTCGCCCGCTGCCGGCGCAGCCCTGAACATGGTTTTGGATGAGGTCGTTGCCGGGAATCGGACAAGCCGAAGTGCATGGACGATCTCGGCAAGCGTCGCACGGGGACGGTCGGCGACCGGGCGCCGGTAGCGCGATCGGCGCCGCGAACAACAACGCCGCGCGGTAGGCGTGCCAGAGGCCGTAGTCGGGATGGACAAAAAGACCTAGGGGAGACGGAGAGACAGCGTCACACCGCGAGGCCCAGGTCAGAAAAGGGAGGTACGGCGGGCCCTGGTGCGCATATACCGTGTGGGCATCAAGGGTCGCTGCAATCGACCCCACAACGTGTTCAATCCACCGGTTCAGGGGATCGGACAATCCGTCCTCAAAGATCGGGTGCGCCCGAAACGACGGCCACATCGTCGACCCGGCATTGCCGATCAGTATGACGCTGCCCACGGATCCATCAGGAAACCCGTCAAGCCGTCCGGACGGCGGGTTGAACCCACCACGGGTGATCAGGCCGTGGGGCAACAGGAGACGCTCAAGCGCCTCAATCGTGTCTCGAGAAGTCATCTGCGAGGCCAACCGGCGCGACGCCGACCCTGAGACGTAGGCGTTCGCGATGTCAAAGCTCGGGTGAGCGAAGAACCATCATCTTCTGGATTTGCATATCGTGCATCGTGTGCGGAATGCCGCCAACACCGAGACCGGAATGGCGCAGCCCCGCGAAGGGCATCCAGTCGACCCGAAATGCCGTGTGGTCGTTGATCATGACGGCCGAAGCATCAAGACGTCCATAGGCTCGCATCGCACGGTCAATGTCCTTGGTGAACACGGCGGCCTGAAACGCAAACGGTAGAGCGTTGGCCCGCTCGATGGCCTCGTCCATGTCGTCATAGGGATAGACGCAGACCACCGGCCCGAAGACCTCTTGTTGCGACACGCGGACATCCTCGGGCGGGTCGTAGAGAACGGTGGGTCGGTAGCAGTTGCGATCCATTGGCTCGCCACCCGAGAGGACTTCGGCACCGCGATCAATCGCCTCGGTGGTCCATTCATGGACGCGTTCGACTTCGCGGGGCCTAATCAAGGGGCCGACCTCTGTGTCGGCACGGGTCGGATCGCCGACGATCATTTTTTCGGCCGCATCGGCGAGCGCCTCGGCAAGCGGGCGCGCCAAGCTTTCATGCGCGAAAATTCGTTGCACCGACACGCACACTTGACCGGCGTGATACATCCCGCCTTTTGCCAGCGGCGGCACGATCTCGGCCAAGTCGGCGTCTGGGCCGACGATGACCGGTGCGGCACCGCCGTGCTCCAAGGCGCAGCGCGTACCAGGTGCCAGTTGCGAACGCAGCGACCAGCCCACGCCGGGGCTGCCGATAAAGCTGAAGAACGCCACACGCGGGTCGGTGACCAACGCGGTCGCGACATCGCGCGTTTCGGTGACGGTGACCTGACACCACTCTTCTGGGAGCCCTGCCTCGCGCAGGATTTGGACGAATCGGATGCAAGACAGCGGCGTATCTTCCGAAGGTTTGACGATGACCGGGCAACCCGTGGCCACCGCCGGCGCGACCTGATGCGCGATGAGATTGAGCGGGTGGTTGAACGCACTGACCGCGGCCACGACGCCGATGGGCTCGAGCGTCGTCGCAGCGAACCGGTTGGCCGAGGCTGCGTTGACATTCATCGGGATAATCTCGCCGGTGGCGTGTTTGAGCTCTTCGACGCAAGCCTCGACTGAGCTGATCGCGCGCACCACTTCGACCCTCGAATCGATTAGCGGCTTGCCCCCCTCGCGGGCCGCATCCAGCGCTAATTGCTCGACCTGGTCGTTCATGATCGCGACGGCTTTCGAAAGGATTTCGATGCGGCGCGGCTTCGGCAGCCACGAATCCCGATCGCGAAACGCACGATAGGCCGCCGTGAGCGCAGCCTCGACGGCCGCACCATTGGCGGCATCGACCGTGGCAATCACGCTTCGGTCATAGGGCGCAAATACCTGTTTCTGCGCATCCGATGCGCCCGCCCCGACGACCATGAGGCGATAATGCGGCGTATTGTCTGTCATGAACCCTCCCGACCCGCGTTTTGAGGACCCCACCTTAGCGTTGGGTGGTGCCGGTCGCTATCGGATCGATGAAAGGAGGAATGGCGCGGCTGGGAAGATTCGAACTCCCGACCCCTAGCTTCGTAGTCTAGTGCTCTATCCAGCTGAGCTACAGCCGCCCACGCGTGGCGACACCACAGGGTTCGCGCACGAAGGCGTGGAACCTAATCAATAAGCAGTTTCCCCGCAAGGCGTCGCGCCCGCGCCTCCTTGACCCCCAATTCAACCGGGGCCTGGGAGCCCGGCACCACCTAAATGCTCGATATCCAAGGCAAAATCGCTTGTGGGTTCGGGTCTCATTTGTTTAAGATCGCGCAGTTTTAGTAAACTTCAAGTTAGCTGACCCGTATTACCTGTATATTGTTGGATAATCTCAAGAAATGATTGTTGCTGCAGGATCGAAGACCGGTCTCCATCTTGTCGAGTTGTTCAACGTCGACATGCATATCTAATGGTGTTGCCTCGCATGGTAGGGAAATATTCTTCGGTTGCCTTTGTAG
>CALJDF010000158.1 GCA_938023835.1 uncultured Alphaproteobacteria bacterium | reverse complement strand
AATAGAATGCCTGCCAACGCCCCCGTCCCCGCCGCGATCATCCAGGTCGTCGAGAAGACGCGCGGGACGTTGATGCCCATCGCATAGGCGGTGGATTGATCCGACGCGGTGGCGCGAATGGCGACCCCGGCTTTGGACTTGAGGAACAGCGCGGCGATCGACGCAAAGACGATGATCGCGATAAGGAAGCTGGCGAACATCTGCCGGTTGATGGCGAGCCCGCCGACAAAATCGATGCTGAGACCGACCAGTGCGGGAGGATAGAACGCGTTGGTCGACCAAATAATGGCGGCGCCACCCTCGAGAACGGAGATCAAGCCGATGGTGACCATGATCATCGCGAACGGGTTTTGACCGAGCATGGGGCGCATGACGACACGCTCGATCACCGCGCCGAATAGTGCAGCGGCCGCGAGGGTCAGCGGCAAGGCAATGACATAGATGGCCCATGTCCCCAGACCGAGACCGGCCAGCGCGAGTGTGATGGTGTGATAGAAATAGGCGCCAATCATCATCACGGTGCCATGGGCGAAATTGAACACTTTGGTGGCGCGGAAGACGAACACGATACCGACCGCGACGAGCGCATAAACGCCGCCGGTCATGAGGCCGGTCAGGCTGTCTTCGACGATGAAGGCGAGTTCCATCAGGCGACGTCCTGTTCGGCGCCCAAATAGGCTTCGATGACGGCGGGGTCTTGCTGCACTTCGTGCGGCGCGCCTTCGGCGATTTTTTCTCCGAAGTTCAACACGACGACATGGTTCGAGATGTCCATCACCATCGACATGTCGTGTTCGACCAGAAGGATGGTGACGCCCCACTCTTCTTGGAGGTCGAGGATGAAGCGCGCCATGTCTTCGGTTTCTTCGCGGTTCATGCCGGCGACTGGTTCGTCGAGCAATAAAAGCTTGGGCCGCATGGCGAGCGCACGACCGAGTTCGACGCGCTTTTGCAAGCCATAGGGCAACATGGCCACGGGCGTTTTGCGAATGTGATCGATCTCGAGGAAGTCGATGATCTTACATTCGATCTCGGCACGCAGCTCGGTTTCTTCGCGCCGCGCCGGACCCCAAAACACGCCGGCTTCGAGGACGCCGGTTTTGAGATGGGTGTGGGCGCCCAACTTGATGTTGTCGAGCACACTCATACCCGGAAAGAGCGAGATGTTCTGGAACGTGCGCGCGATGCCGAGTGCAGCGCGTTTATGGGTCTTCAGTCGGGTGAATTCAGCGCCGTCAAAAATCAAGCGGCCTGAATCGGGTTGGTGAAAGCCCGAGACGACATTGAAGAGGCTTGTCTTGCCCGCCCCGTTGGGACCGATCAGGGCGGTAATACCGCCCGGCCGCACGTCGAGCGACACGCCCTTGAGCGCCGACACGCCGCCGAAGCCCAACTCGATGCTCTCCACACGCAATAGCGGCGCCGCCTCCGACGTCACATTCGCTCCCTAGCCTCCTCGCCCCGCGTGCGGTTTCGCCGCACGACATTGTCTCGTGGGCATGATAGCGGCAAATGGCGCGGGCGACGACCACGCCGGAAATCTCCAATGAAGAGATGCCTTAGTCCAAGCCTGTGATGAAGGCATCAAGGATTGCGGCCAGCCCGGCGGGTTTGTCGAGCGACACGTGGTGGCCAGATCCAGCCACCGTCGCAATCTCGGCCTGTGGTATGTACCGGGCCAGCCGGGGATGGGTCTCGGGATCGGTGATGTCGGAATGTTCGCCGCGCACCAACAGCGTGGAGCACGAGATTTTCAGCGCCTCGATATCGAAGGCAGCACGGCTTTCGGCCGTTTCAGGTTGTTCGAAGTGGCGGTATTCGACCCGACCATCGCCGAGCTCGCGGAAGGAATGCAGGGCGTAGTGGTCTTTTGCCGCCTCGTCCCATCGCTCGCTGCGATCCAGGGCCGCGCGACCGTCGGCCATCGAGTCGTAGATCCGTTTGCGCGGCGCGAAGTTGAGATTGGGATTGATCCAAATACCGGCATCCACGACCGCGATTCCGGCAACGCGCTCGGGCCGCGAGGATGCCATCGTCAACGCCATGTAGCCGCCGGTGGCGGTGCCGACGACGATAGCCCGTTCGATCGATAGGGCATCGAGGAACGCCCACATGTCGGATGCGAGGTTTTCGATCTGGTAGCCGGTTGTCGGCGCATCGCTGAGGCCGTGACCGCGCTGGTCCGGGGCGATGAAACGGCGATGGTTTAGATCGCTGGCATCGACGACGAAGTCCCAGGCCCGGGCGTTCGATTTGCTGCCGTGCAGCAAAAGGCTGGGCACGCCCTCGCCCGGCCAGTCGAGGTAATGCAGCGACAGATCAGGCGCAATCGAGATCCGACCTTCTTCAGCGGGTCGCCGGAAGGTCGGCGGTGCTATCACCTCAAGCCTCGTCGATGATGGTATTGCGCAAGACACCGATGCCGGAGATGTCGATCTCGATGACGTCGCCGGCCTTCATCCAGACAGGCGGGGTGCGGCCCGCGCCGACACCGCCCGCGGTGCCGGTGGCGACCACCGTGCCCGGCACCAGCGGTGCTATTTCCGAGAGGTATTCGATCAAGGTCGGGATATCGAACAAGAGGTCGTCGGTTGTCGCCTGTTGCATCACGTCGCCGTTGAGCCGGGTGGTGAGGGTCAGTACCGTCGGGTCGGGAATTTCGTCGGCGGTGACCATCCAGGGGCCCATCGCGCCGGAGTGATAGAAGGTCTTGCCCGGCATGAACTGAGTCGTGTGACGCTGGTAGTCCCGGATCGAGCCGTCGTTGAAGCAGGCATAGCCCGCGATGTAGTCGAGCGCGTTCTTGGCCGCGATGTGGCGACCGGCGCGGCCAATGATGAACGCGAGCTCGCCTTCGAAGTCGTGTTTGTCGGAGACCTTCGGCCGGACCATGGGCTGCTCGTGGCCCACCTGCGAATCGGCATAGCGGGCAAACAGCATCGGGTATTCGGGTGCGTCGCGGCCCATTTCTTCGATGTGGCTTTTGTAGTTCAACCCGATACAAATGACTTTGGGCGGATTGACGATGGTGGGCAGGTGCTCGATTTCTTCCAGCGGCACCTCGGCGGCCTTGCCGGCACCGGCGCGCACAAGATCGTCGAAGCCCCCATCGGCGAGGGCGGCGCCGAGGTCGGGCCATCGATCGGCGAACTGGCGGCCGAGGTCGGCCACGCCGTCATCCAAGACCACGCCATAGGTGTCGTTCCCGTTGTAGCGGTAGCTCAGAAGCTTCATCGCGGTCCCCTCGTCGGTTGATCGGATCGGTATAGCACTCCGACGCTGCGTCGCCATCATTCGGCGCGACCCTGCGTCAACATGGTGAGCGGTGGGTTCATCTAACCTTCGTTCAACGGCCCAAACGCAGACAGATCGGCGGGATCGCTCTTTTTTATGTGGCAATACCCACCCGCATAATGGTGAAATTGCGTTTTGCGCAACGGGACCCCATGGCAGAACAAAGCGACATTGCAGCCGGGCGCTTGGACAAAGCGGCCTATGAACAAGGATTCAGTAGCGATGCCAAAGTGCCGCTCGACCAGCGGCGCGCCCTTATCGAAGCCAGTCGGTGTTACTTTTGCTATGACGCACCCTGCGTTGAAGCCTGTCCGACAAGCATCGATATCCCGTCGTTCATTCGCAAAATCTCGACGCACAACATTCGCGGCGCGGCGCTCGACATCCTCGAGCCCAACATTTTTGGGGGCGCTTGCGCGCGGGTTTGCCCGGTTGAAGAGCTATGCGAAGAGGCGTGCGTGCGCGATGCCCAGGAAACTAAGCCGGTTGCCATCGGGTTGCTGCAACGTTTCGCCACGGATCGGTTCTTTGAAACCGGCGAACAGCCCTTTACGCGCGCCGCGCCGAGCGGCAAGCGCATTGCCGTGGTTGGCGCCGGGCCGGCGGGTTTGTCATGCGCGCATCGCCTCGCCCGCTTGGGGCACGAGGTTGTGGTCTACGACGCCCGCGACAAAGCCGGTGGACTGAACGAGTACGGGATAGCCGCCTACAAAGTCGTCGGGGACTTCGCGCAAAAGGAAGTCGACTTCATCCTGGCGATCGGTGGGATCACATTGGAGACCGGCAAGGCCCTGGGCAAAGACCTTTCCCTGGACGATCTGCGGCGCGATTTCGACGCCGTGTTTTTGGCGATGGGACAAGCCGGTGTGCGCGCTGTCGGCGCCGGGGGCGAAGACCTGACCGGTGTCGAGCCGGCGGTCGACTTTATTGCGCGGCTTCGCCAGGCCCCCGATCTGGCCGCCCTGCCCGTCGGACGGCGCATCGTGGTGATCGGCGGCGGCAATACGGCGATCGATGCGGCGATCCAGAGCAAGCGGTTGGGCGCGGAAGACGTGACCTTGGTCTACCGACGTGGCCCCGACGAGATGGGCGCGACCGATCACGAGCAGGAATTTGCCCAGACCGAGGGCGTCAAAATCAAGCATTGGGCCAAGCCCGTGCGGTTCGTCGGCGACAACGGCGTGCTGAGCGGCGTGGAGTTCGAATACACCCAATTGGCTGGCGGCAAACTCGAAGGCACTGGCGATACTTTTGTGGTGCCGGCGGATATGGCGCTGACGGCCGTCGGCCAAGTTTTGGTCGAAGACCCGGTCAAGGACGGGGCCAAAGAAACGCTGAACATTTCCGGCGGCCGAATTGTGATTGGCGAACAGGGCCACACGTCGCTCAAGGGCGTCTACGCGGGCGGAGATTGTGTTGAAGGCAACGACTTGACGGTGCAAGCCGTCGAGGATGGCAAGGTGACTGCGCGCGCGATCGACGACGATTTGCGCGGCTGAACGAGGAAGGAACAGAACATGGCAGATTTGCGCACGAATTTTGCGGGGATCAAATCGCCCAACCCGTTTTGGCTGGCCTCCGGGCCACCCACCGATAAGGCCTACAACGTCGAGCGCGCCTTTGAGGCCGGTTGGGGCGGCGTGGTGTGGAAAACGGTGGGCGAGCAAGTCGTCAACGTGTCCTCGCGTTATGGCGCCAATGCCTATAACGGCACGCGCGTTGCCGGCTTTACCAACATCGAGCTGATTAGCGATCGGCCAGTCGAGGTGAATCTGGAAGAAATTCGCGCCGTGAAAAAGCGCTGGCCCGATCGCGCGGTCGTCGTGTCGCTGATGGTGCCGTGCGAAGAAACCGCGTGGAAGAACATCTTGCCGGCAGTCGAAGACACGGGCTGTGACGGAATCGAGCTCAACTTCGGGTGTCCGCATGGGATGTCCGAGCGCGGCATGGGCGCCGCGGTGGGTCAGGTACCGGAATACGTCACCATGGTGACAGAGTGGGCCAAGGCGTATTCCGACATGCCGGTGATCGTGAAGCTAACACCCAACGTCAACGATGTGCTGTACCCCGCGCGGGCAGCGGTCGACGGCAAAACGGACGCGGTCTCGTTGATCAATACAGTCGCGTCGGTCATCGGCGTCGATCTCGACACCATGTCGCCCCTGCCGGAAGTCAACGGCAAGGGCAGCCACGGCGGCTATTGCGGGCCGGCGGTCAAGCCGATTGCTTTGCGGATGATCGGCGACATCGCGCGCGAGTTCGGCTCCGGGCTACCGATCTCGGGGATCGGTGGCATCGCCACTTGGCGCGACGCCGCCGAACACATCGCCATGGGGTCGGGCACCGTGCAGGTCTGTACGGCGGCGATGCACCAAGGATTTAAGATTGTCGAGGATATGGCGGACGGGCTGTCCAATTGGATGGACTCGAAGGGCTATCGCACGATCGACGACTTCCGTGGCCAAGCGATCGAAAACTACGTGCGCTGGGAAAATCTCGATATGAACTACGAGATCGTCGCGCGCATCGACCAGGACGCCTGCATCAAATGCGGACTGTGCCACATCGCGTGCGAAGACACCGCGCACCAAGCGATCACGGCGCGCAGCAACGGCGAACGGCGCTACGAGGTGGTCGACAAGGAATGCGTGGGGTGCAACCTGTGCATGCTGGTGTGCCCGGTGGAGAACTGCATCACCATGGAACGGGTCGACAACGGCAAGCCCTACGTGTCGTGGATCGACGACCCGCGCAACCCGGCCAACCAGCAAGCCGCAGAATAGTTTCCACCATCGTCACCTTGGCGCGTTTCACGCCCAGGCGATTCCGTGTGACGGCATGCCTCCCCGATAAGGGGTGGGCTTTTGCATTCGCCACGGAGTTCCGCATGCGCTTGTTTACTCTCGCGGCCGCGCTGATGATCGGCCTGACCGCCCTAACCGGCTCGCTCGCCGCGCAGGATCGGCTTTCGCTTGATGCCGCCACAAAGGCGCAACTGGTGTCTGCGACGAAACTGCGCGCCGGAGGACCGGACCTCGGTGGACTGGGGCAACGGCCGGTTCTGGTGACGTTTTTTGCGAGCTGGTGTCCGCCTTGTGCGGCGGAGTTCGCTCAGCTGGCCGAGTTCATCGCCGAAGAAGGCGAGACCGAAGTCGACATCATTGCGGTCAATTGGATCGAAGGGCTAACCGGCCAGTCGAATGCGCGGCTTGCACGCATGATCAACCGCATTCATCCGAGCATTGCGGTCATCGAAGGCAGCGACGCTCTGGACGATCGCTTTGGCGGCGTGTTCAGCGTGCCAGCGGTTTATCTGTTCGATGCGTCGGGTACCGAGGTGTTCCGCCTCGGCGGCGACCGGGGACCGCACGGACGTCATTTCCTGCGCAAGCAACAGCTGAAGGCCTTGCTCGGGAAGATCGGTTAGCCGCTAGGCGGCGCGGCGCGCCTCTTGGCCGTTGTGAACATCAAGTCCGAGTTCGACGATGGCGTGGACCATGTCGGGCAATCGTCTCCCCTCGCGCCGGGCGGTGTCCTCTAGCCTGGCAATAATGGCCTCGGGCAATCGGACAGTGAGCACGACAAGATCTTCGGTTTGTCTGGTGGTTTTCATAGGCTCTCTGCGTTGTTGGGCACGCCGCGAACGGCGCGGTGTCACAACGGGTATAGCGGGCGCCCATGACAGTTTTGTGACGACGCCCTAGCGGGTGAGCGGGATGGGATCTTTGCTGCTGACCGCGATCGCCGAGACGCAATCGAGCGCCGGATCCGCGACGCAGGTCGTGACGTCGTTGGCCAGAGCCTCCCCAACCAGCCCACAATCGAAGGGTCGCAGTTGAAACGACCGTAGGACGGACTTGCTGGCCGCAAGTTTGCCGAAAGGCACCGCCATCCGGGCGATGTTCACGCCGGCCTTATCGAACAGCACGACCTCGGCCGTGAGATCGTCGATCCGTGATGTCGTCCGGTTGGTGATCCGCCAATCGAACCGGCAGGCTTCACTTTGCTGATCAACGCGATTGAGCTCGATCATCAGCGTCGCCTCTTGCGCTTGCGCAGCGCCGATCCAGACGAAACCAGCGAGCAGGCCGGACGCAAGGCCGAGTGTTTTCAATTCAAATTTCACACTACTACCCCCCATCATACCCCGCCGGCAGCGCGTATGATCACCGTGGTCGGTGTCAAGATAGGCGGCGCCGTTAGAAGCTACCGCGCGGGCGGGCGCCGAATACGCTGCCACCAACGTGCTGGCCAGCAGGCAATGCCGATCCTTCCGGAAACGATCGCGCTTGCCCGAAGCTGAAGATCGAATCATGGGCTAACGAAATGTTGCGAATTCGCGGCCATATTTCGTCGCGAAGAAACACCTGATCGGCCCAGCGACCGCCATACCGCGACAGCAACGGTTCGATGAGAGGCGCGATGTCGGGCAGAACGCCGGCGACACCGCCCCACATACCGGCAAGGATCAGCTCCAAATGCGCAGGACTGTCGCGCATGATATGAAAGGCGCTGCCTTCGGCAATCCAGTCCGCGACCGCGGCCGCCTCTCATGGATTGAGACGGGCATCGCAATCGCGGCATAGAAACCGATCGATGTCGGGATCGTTGGCGGCTTCGAATCGCCAAAAGGCACCGCGCACCGATTGAGTCGGGGTCGGGCGTCGCACGATCTGTGCCGCCTGCGCTTCAAGCGCTTTGACGACCGGTTCGGGCACCGTGGCATCCACATAGTACCGCGCCGTCCATCCGGGGTAGACCTCCGGCATGAGGCGCGCATTCTCAAGCGCACCGGCAAGGTACTCATCGCCGTCACCCCACAACGAAAACGCAACGATATTGCGGGCCGGTTGATCGCTTCGGAATGGCGGCACGGTGACGGTTTGTGGGTCGATCGGCGTGATACCGCGGGCGGCCGCCTGGGCGTCTTTGAGTGCCAAAACCCGGCGGCCTTCGGACAAGGCTTCGTCACGGCGACCCAGTCGGAATAGGACCGTCGCTAGGTTTGCCGCAGCGGTTGCGTCTTTCGGGGCCAACGCCACGGCCTTTTGGAGCACCGGCAGAGCCTCTGCGTCACGACCGATCTCGCGAAGCGCGCCACCAAGGTTCTGATGGAAAGCCGCTTTGTTCGGGCGTTGCGCGATTCCTTGGCGCATAAGGTCGAGCCCGCCTGCGTGCTCACCACGCTGGAACCGAAGAACACCGAGGAAATGCACACTTGGGGCATGGTCCGGCTTTGCCGCGAGGATCTGCTGAAAGACCGCTTCGGCGGCATCAGGGTCGCCGCGGCGTAACGCCGCCATCCCGACATCGAAGGCCTGCGCCAGAGTCATGGTCTGACTAGCCACGGCGATCCGACGATCGCGGATCGCCCTCCGATCGCACTGGCAACCGCGCTGCTATTCCGCGGCGAGGCGTGGCTGTTCCGCCAACGCGGTCGGCGCCGGCAGCTCTAAACAGAATGTCGCACCGCCACCTTCAGTCGGCTCGAACGAAATCTGCCCGCCGTGACGGTCGATAATGAGCTTGGATAGGTGAAGACCGAGGCCGGTTCCTTTGTATTTGCGCGCCGTCGAAGCGTCGGCCTCCGAAAACCGGTCGAATAGATGCGGTTGGAAATCAGGCGACACCCCGGGCCCCTGGTCGACGATCAACACCCGAACGGTATCGCCACGCGGCTCCGCCGACAGGCGCACTTCGCCGCCCCGCGGCAAAAACTTGATGGCGTTGGAAATCAGATTCCCCAATACCTGGAGGAGTTGATCCCGGTCGCCCATCACCTTAACCGCTAAGTTGGCATCGCGGACCAACAGGCTCACACCTTCACCATGCGCAAACCCAATCGCCTGATCGACAGCCTGCCGTATCAGCGAGATGATGTTCACCACCTCAACATCGAACCTCACCTCGCCCACCTCGATCCGCTCGATGTCCAGAATGTCGTTGATCAGACGCATCAGACGGTCGCTATTTGTCGCCGCAATCTTGACGACCTCCCGTGCCGATCGCGGCAGATCTCCCATCATCCCGGGCTCGAGCAGGCCCAGCGCCCCTTCGATCGAGGTGAGCGGCGTGCGTAGTTCGTGACTGACCGTCGAGATGAATTCGTTCTTCATCTCGTCAATTTTCCGCTTCTCGCTGACATCCAATCCCGATGGCTGAAGGGCATCCTCGCCATCCCACTTCACCACCTGGGTGTTGGTCTCGACCCAAAACTCCGTGCCGTCTTTTTTCAGCGCCGGGTGCACCACGGCCTGCGCGACGCCGGGGCGGCTGGCCTCTTTCGACCGGGCGATAACAGCATCGCGTGTCGCGTCCGGGAGGAGGTCAGGCATCGGTCCATGCGCCAGCGCGTCGTCGACGGAACCGAAGCCAAACATCTTGGCAAAGGTGTCGTTGCAGTAGAAGGGAACGAAATTTCGTTGAATACAGATGCCCCGAACGGACCCTTCCGCCAGGGCTCGGAATTTGACTTCGTTGTCCCGGGCGCGAAGTTCTGCCCGATGGGCCCGGTCAAGTGCGCTAACGAGAAGAAACGAGATCGGGACGCTGACAACGAAGGGAACGATAAAGATCAGGGCGCCAAAGAACGGCCGCTCTGCATAGCTCGGCTGTTCCAGAACGATGAACCCGATCGTCGCAAAGAAATTGACCGTCACCATGAGAAGCGCACTGACCGCCAAAGCAGTCGGCCACACGCCAATCCGCGCCGTGAGACGGGTCACCGCGCGCGTCAGTCGTTCGCTGATCGCTTGGTTCTCATTTGTCAGGGAATTGGTCAAATTTCAGCCCCAACTCGGTTGCGCCACACGGCGCCAATCAGTGCGATACCCTCGCCGCTCGCGGTGCAAAGGTTAAGGGCGGTCCCCCTCCAGGGCCAGCGGGGGGACCGCCTTACAAAAATTTACCAAGCTCGTCGTTCTGAAGAACCCGATACTCCTATGTCGGCCGGAAACTATCTGTGACGCCCGTCACGTTTTGGCGCATTTGAGGTGCGGTTTCCCGCAAATTCTGGGGGGATGGTGCATCCGCCGGTCTAGGGACGGTCTGCCGCGGTGACCAGGCGGTCCGCCTGCCCGGTCTCGAGGTAGCGCAGCACGTTGGTCGCGGCATGGCGGGCGGCGTCGATGAAATACCCTACGGTAATGCCCGAATTGTGCGGCGACCCCAGGACATTCGGTAGATCGATAAAGGGATAGTCGGCAACAAACTTGCCGTCGCGGTAAGGTTCGCCCCACCACGTATCGAGGCACGCCCAAAAAGTCGGGGTCGCCTTGAGGTGGGCAAACAAATCGGCCTCGGCGATCACCCCCCCACGGGCAACATTGACCAGAATCGCGTCCTCTTTGGCGTGCGCGAGCGCTGCGCCGTTGATGAGCCCTTTGGTCTGCTCGTTCAGGCCGCACGACAGGACCACGACATTGGCCCGTGCGATGGCCGGATGGAGATCATCAAGAGTGCCGATGAAATCCGTCGGGGCGTCGGTGCGCCCGCTGCGGTTCAATGCTTCGATGCGCACGCCAAACGCCCGCATCAAATCGGCGGTGGCCTTGCCGATGCCGCCGTATCCGATGATGAGACAGGTATCGCCCTTGAGTAAGCGCATGCGTTTCCATTGGTGCCACTCGCCCTGCTGCATCGCGGTGTGATTGCCGAGAAAGTCTTTCTTGGCAGCAAGTGCCATCCCAACGACATGTTCGGCCATCTGAGGGGCGAACGCGCCGCCGTTATGCGCGATCGTCGCATCGGCAGGCAGATCGTCGAACGGGAGTTGGTCGACGCCGGCAATCATCGTTTGCACAAGCTTTCCGGCAAATACCGCTGGATCGAGGCTTGAAAGATCACTTGAGAAGCCGCGCACGATGAGTGCTTTGGCACCGGCAATCGCCTTGTCTCGCGCAACATTGTCAAGGGTCGAGAGGAATACCAATTCGGACTGGGCACCGAGGACGTCCACGAAAACGTCCTTGACGGCGTCTTCTTCCGGTTCAAACGCGACGGCAACGAGCGGCAACGACATGAAATGTCCCTTGTCTGGATTTGGCGTTACGGCTTCCGACTCGGCGACCTGCGCCGATCAAGCCGGTCGAGGGTTGAGCGCGGGCGTCGCTGCGAAGTTGATGGCAATCGAAATACGGACCTCCTTGCCTAAATAGGGCTTCACGCCAAGGCTGAGGTAGGAGGGAAAGATCACAAGCATACCGGCCTGCGGCGCGACCGATTCACTGGCACCGACGGAGTGCCCGCCCGTGAAATTGTCGGCCAGCAGCGGCGCATGCATGGCCGGCGCGACCCCATGCGGATCGGCTAACTCTAGCGCCCCGCCCAGCGTTGGATCTTTGCCGATTCCGCCGTCGGCAACGTAGTACACCGCAGACCAGAAACAGCCGGCATGAGTGTGGAACTCGTTGCCGTTGTTTTCGCGGTTCACATTGGCCCAGGCGTTGAGATACCAATCGACCTTGACCTGGTGCCCGTCGCGACCCGCGGTCAGTCGGTCGACAAAAGCACGGGCGTGCTCAAGGAGTGTTTGCGCGGCCGCGCCGCCCCAGGTCAGAAACTCGGTGTCGGACTGCCATCCCCCGAGATTGCTGTGCTGGGTCGACGGATGCGATTTTTCGTTGTCGAGGATCGTGGCTCGAAGCTCGGCATTGAGGGTTTCGTTGTTGGGCAGCTTTGTGATCAACACCGGTGTGGGAAAGAGGGCGTTTACCTGGACCTCTTGTTTGGGAATGTAATTCATCCCTGGAGTTTAGGCCGCTTGGCACGACAGCAACAGGTGGGCGCCATGCGCACGGAGATTATTCGGCCGATGGCGGCGTGTCGGCGCGGGGGTCCATTTCGCTTGCAACAGGCATTGACCGCATCATGGGAACAAAGTCGGTCCTTGCCGATTCATCGACGGGACCGCGTTGGCGCATGCGGTACAGCGCATATCCGGCCAACAGGCTGTGGGCTGCGGCCGTCAGGAAAAAAAGAGCAGGAGGTCCGGCAACTGCCATCAATGCGGCGGCCAGGATTGGGCCGCTGATCGCCCCTGCGGCATAAAAAAGAAGGAGGCCGCTGCTGACGGCAACGAAATCCTTTCGGTCGACATGGTCGTTGGCATGGGCAACGCAAAGCGAATAGATCGCCAGCATAAACCCACCGGTAAGGCCGCCGACGACGAGAAGAATTCCGAACTCCGGTGCCGGCCAGACGCCGAGTGTGATGCCGCCCGCCGCGGCAACCGAGCTGGTGAGCACAATCACTTTGCGCCGATCCCATCGATCCGACAGGCGACCCAACGGCACCTGTCCGAGGGCGCCACCAAGGACGAAAACGCTCACAAAAACCGCCGCGAGTCCGTCGTAGCCAAGCTGCGCGCTGCCGTAGACGGCCCCCAACGACCAATAGGCACCGTTGGCCAATCCAACAAGCAAACATCCCGCAACCCCGAGGGGCGAGATATCGAACAGGGGTTTGAGCCCCAGGGGCGGCGTTGGTTCCACATTTGGGGCCGTGGCGCGCGACAATGCGACGGGGACCAAGGAAAGACACACCGCAAGGCCGGTCACCAAGAACGGCGTCACGCTGCCGACCTCCATCGTCACCATGAGTAGCTGACCGGCCATCAGACCGACGAAGTTCACTACCATGTAGAGCCCGAACAGACGGCCGCGGGTTTCCCGCGCCGCCTGATGGTTCAACCAGCTTTCAATAACGACGTAGAGACCGGCCACGCAAAACCCGGTCGCAGCGCGCGCGACGATCCATACCGGCAGGTTAACTGCAAGCGCATGAACCATGACGGCCGCCGCGACAAGCGCGGCGAACGAGGCGAAGAGGCGGATGTGGCCCACCCGCTCGACAAGCCGTTGCGTTTGCAGACAGCCAAAGATGAACCCGAAGAAGTAAGCCGCACCGACGGCAGCCACCCCAAAGGTCGAAAATCCTTCGGCGATCCCACGAAGCGGCAACAGCACACCCAGAATACCGGTGCCCATAACAAGGCCGGTGACCCCAAGCAGGAGTGCGGAGATGGGATAGATGGTGCGATGCATGGGCTGGATCGGTTCGGCGGGTTGGGTCGCTCTTCTAACCATTTTTCCGGCCAATCGCGCCAATCTTTTTGTCGGTGCAGGCGCGGCCAGCGAACGGCTGGGTATAGTGCGCTATGCCAAGACCAAGCCCCTACCCCAACCACTTGCTAGATGCCGCGGCACGCCGGCGACTCGTTCAGCGCCGCAATGGGCCGGCCGTCGTGCAATTGGTGGCGCACCTTGCGGTGTTGGGCGTTACAGGTGGCCTTCTTTGGCTGTCGCGTGGCACGTGGTGGGTGGCCCCAAGCCTAGTGATCCACGGGATCGTAATGATTTTTTTGTTTGCGCCGCTACACGAGACCATCCATGACACCGCCTTTCGCACAAAGGCATTGAACCGGTGGGTCGCCGCAATTCTCGGCACCGTATTGCTGTTGCCGGCGAACTATTTTCGCCATTTTCACGCGGCGCATCACCGCCTGACCAACCTGCCCGGCGATCCTGAACTCAGCGCGCGACGACGGGAGACGGTGGGCGACTACCTCCTGCATCTCTCGGGATGGCCGTTGTGGCAAGAACGGGTGACCAGCTTGGTGGGGCATGCATTGGGTCGGGGCATTGAGGCGTTCGTACCCCTGCACCGACGGCGCGACATCGTTTACGAGACGCGCGCCACGATAGCGGTGTATGTCGCGATTGGTGCCGCGACCTGGGTTTTGGGCTGGGGATCGGCGGTGTTGTGGCTATGGCTGCTACCGATGGTGGTCGGCCAGCCGTTTCTGCGGGTGTTCTTGTTGGCAGAACACGGCGGTCGGCCCCAGGTCCCCGATATGTTGCGCAATAGCCGCACGACGCGGAGCACGGCGGTCGTGCGCGCCTTGGCCTGGAACATGCCCTATCACAGCGAACACCATGCGTTTCCGTGGGCGCCGTTTCACGCCCTGCCCGCGCTGCATGCGCGGATAAAATCAGATCTCGTTGACGTGGCGCCGAGTTACACCGGGACGGTGTTCGGATTGTTGCGAGCCCCAAAGCGTTAAATCAGTTTCGCCTCGTCGACATGGCGGCGCACGCTTTCGGCAAACCAATCGAAGCCAGGAAAATGGAACGCGACGTGGCCGATCGCATTCACCGCACGGGAAAACCCACACAGGTACTGGAACTCTTTGCCGACCAAAAAGAGCGGGATGTGACGGCGCTCGAGCTCCGAGAGCGGCCGGACCGTCTCGTAACCTTCGAGAAAGACATCCCAGAGTTTCATCGGCAGACCGTTCTTTTCGATCGACCAGCGATAACTCATGA
The DNA here is from genome assembly GCA_938023835.1 of uncultured Alphaproteobacteria bacterium. Lineage (GTDB taxonomy): Bacteria > Pseudomonadota > Alphaproteobacteria > SHVP01 > SHVP01 > CALJDF01. Next base: position 7,135 of record CALJDF010000158.1, on the reverse strand, counting down.
GCTCTTGCACGAAGTAGTCGAGACCGCACGCGTCGAAGTCCATGATCGTGACGTCGTCGCCCTCGCGCACGAAGGCGTTGTGAATGTGGAAGTCGCCGTGAATGGCGCCGGAAGGCACATCGTCGGCGGCTTTGACCAAGCGATAGCCGGCCGTAACGGCGTCGGCGACCTCGCGGTAATAGGCAATGTCGTCAGGGCGATGCGCGGCGAGTTCCTCCAAGTAGGGAAAGGAACTGGTGATCCCCGCCTCGCGGTCGATCAGGCGACCTTTTTTGGTTTCCGGCCAGGCAGCCGACAGCGTGTGAATGTGACCGAAGATAACGCCCATCTTGCGCGACACGATCTCGGTCGGCCTCGAGGAAAACGCACTGCCTTCGACGAACGCGAACAGCGCAACCGGACGTTCGCCCTCGGGCCCGGCGACAATCATATGGCCTGAGCCGTCGGTGCCGCGTTGCGGCACCGGGAGCGGCACGCCGCCTGCATCCAGGTGCAGCATGAAGTTCATTTGGTAGTCGACTTTATCGACCGGTGTGAGCCAGGGTCGCCACACCTGGGCGACGTACTTCGCGCCCGCGGCGCGGACCAAATAGAAGTCGTTCATACCTCGGTGCAGGAGTTCGCAATTAAACGGCTGCCCTAGACCGTAATGCGCGCGAATAGCCTCGCCCAACGCCACCGCGTCGAGAATGGTGTGTGCCGCCGGTACGATATTTTGGTTCATGTATCCTCCCCGAAGCCGAGCATCCTAGCGAGCCTTGGCGATGCCACCTAGTGCCAGCACGATGAAAGCAGACTCATGCCGGGGCTCATCCTAGGCTTGTGGCGAATCATTCGGATTAGCGCCATGAACGACACCCCTGCCCGCTTTCTCAATTTGCAGACCTGCGTGTACCACGTGCCCGACCTCGACAAAGCCAAGGACTGGTACACCGAGGTACTTGGCGCCCCGCCCTATTTCGATGAGCCTTTTTATGTCGGCTTTAGCGTCTCGGGCTATGAGCTCGGGCTGATGCCCGGTGCGACGCCGGATGCACCGGAGAAGCCCCGGGTGTGGTGCTATTTCGGGGTGGCCGACGCGCAGGCCGAATACGACCGGCTTCTTGGGTTAGGCGGCACCCCCCTTGAACCGCCGCATGAGGTCGGTGAAGGGATCGTGGTGGCCGCGGTGCGTGATCCCCCGGGCAATCCGTTTGGCGTGATCAAGAAAGCCCACTTCACGAAATAGCGTCGTCAGCTAGGGCAGCCGCGCGATGCTCGGCCCGGCGATGAACAAATAGCAGGAGCACCAGCGCAACGCTGACGACGACCATCATCCACAGCGCGCCGTCGAAGCCACCGGTGAGGTCGGCCACGATACCGATCGACAGCGGACCGAGCACGCCGCCGATTTCGGCGGCCGAGAAAAACAAGCCGCCCGCCGCCCCCATATGACCGGCATCGACGCCGCGTGTTTCCATCAACACCAAGAGCGTGATGGCCATGAGCGAGCCGCGCCCGAGACCTTGCAGAACCAATGACCCCACGATGCTGGGCATCTGGGTGCTGAACAGCAATACCGCACCGACACCGACGCTAGCGAACAACACGAGCAAGATGCCAAAGCGCCGCGGCGGGGTCGCGAACCGGGGCACAACCAGCGAACCGACGATCCCGACCGCCACCGGGACCGAGGCCCAAAGGCCGGCTTCGACCGGCGCCATTCCACCGTGACGCAACACTTCGGGCAACCAATTGCCGAACCCGTGGAAGAAGAAAAAGATGCCGATGCTCATGGCCAAGACGATCAAGACCGACGGGATCCGCAACAACGCACCGAACACCGCGATCTGGTCGCCCATCGAGCCGGTATTTTTCGTCGCGGCCTCGACCGATTTGTTGATCGGGTTCGACGCCAAGCTGAACCACGCGATCCCTGCGACGAAGACGATGACGGCGTAGACCATCAGGGCAGCGCGCCAGTCGTTGTCGACCACCGGCATCAGGACGCTGTTGGTGAGCGATAGGGACAAGACACTGCCGAGCGAAGGCCCGGTGATGTAAATGCCCATCGCCATGCCGCGTTCGCGACCGCGAAACCACTGCGCGATCGCCTTGGGTGCCCCGATGGAAATGAGCGGCCCGCCGATCCCGAAGATGCCGACCGCAAGAAACATCATCAGGGCGTCGGGCGCGACGGCGCGCAGCACGCCGGACGCGGCCATCAGGACGGCAGCGAGAAACAACGCCCACTTCAGCCCGGCGCGATCGACAAAAGCGCCGCACGGAATGGCGACGACGATATAGACCAGCGGCCAGGCGCCCAGGATGCTGCCCATGACCGTATTGGAAATCGCGAGATCGGCACTGATCGTGGCGACGAGCGGCGCCATCGACGCTGCCAACAGGCCGAACGAGAAATAGATCAGCCATACGCCGGCCAACATCGCCCACCGGAAAGGGTGTTCATACGGCGTGATGCTGAGCGCGGATTCGCTGGATGCCATGGCGCTAGCGTCTACGAAGCCGCGGGCATCGGCAATGCGCGCGTCGTCGCGCGGCGATGGAAGGCCAACAGGATCACCAGCGTCAGGCTAACACCCGCCAAGACATAGAGGGGTGCGGCAAAGGTACCGGTGGCATCAAACAACACGCCGAACGATAGCGGCCCGAACAGCCCGCCGATTTCGGACGCGGTGAAAAACAAACCGCCGGCCGCCCCCATTTGATGGCTGGCGACGCCTTTGGTTTCCATCAACGTCATCAAGGCGACCGTCATCAAGCCGCCGCGCGCAATGCCATGGACCAGGAACGAACCGCCAAGCCATGCCGGCTGCGCGGACAACAAGAAGAGCGCGCCGAGACCCATGCACACGAAGAGAATCAACAAGACCGCCGAGCGGCGTTCGGGCGTCGCCAAGCGCGGGATGATCAAGGCGGCAACGACACCGACGGCGATCGGTGCCGAGGCCCACAGCCCGGCGGGACCGGCGGCGAGGCCATGGGAGATGAGAATCTCGGGCAACCAATTGGTCGTGGCGTCGTAGAAAAAGAACATCCCCATGCTCATCAGCAAGATTAGTACGACGGCCGGAATTTTGAGTAGGTAGCTGAACACCGCGATCTGCTCGCGGATCGTGCCGCGGCCCGCCGGATCAACGCCGCTGTCGACCGCACGAAAGGCGGCGCGCGTGGACAAGGCCCACCAATAGAGCCCGCCCGCCACCATGAAGGCCGCATAGATCATCAACACCCAACGCCAACTGCCACCCGTTAACGGCATCAGAAGCGTGTTGGAACTGGCCAGCGCGGCAATACTGCCGAGCGACGGGCCGGTGAAATAAATGCCCATGGCGAGGCCGCGCTGCGGGCCGGTGAACCACTTGGTGATCGCTTTGGGTGTGGTGATCGACAACAGCGGGCCGCCCACACCGAACAACGCGATGGCGAAGAACAAACTCCAGAAATCGATCGCGAGACCGCGCGTGATCGCGGAGACGGACATAATGGCCGCAGCAATCAGCAACGCGCGCTTGGCGCCCAGACGATCGACCACCGCCCCGCACGGGATCGAGGCAAAGACATAAAGCAGCGGCCAAGCGCTGAGGATCGTGCCCATCGCCGAATAGCTCAGACCCAAATCCGCCGCGACCGGCCCGACGAGTGGCGCGAGGCCGTTGATCTGAAGGCCAAAGGAGAAATAGATCAGCCAGATGCCGCTCAGCACGACCCAACGGTATGGGCTGTCCGGCGCCGCGGCCGGCGATGTTTCCGTTGCGGTCGTCATCCGTGGAGCCTAGAGGATACCAAGCGCCCCGATATGGCGGCGGGTGCGGTCGCCGAACCAATCCAGGTCAGGATTGAGCAGCGGCGTATGGCCAACCGCGTTCACGTTGTCGGCGAAGCCGATGAGAAAGCGCAGTTCTTTGGCGGCATAGAACAACGGCATCAATGCGCGTTCGGCATCGGTGAATGGGCGCTCGCTTTCGTAACCCGCAACGAAAGCTTCGTTGATCGCTTCATCGATGTTGCCGACGTAGTGATTGGCCCAAACGAAGCTGTTGATCTCGGCGGCCCAATGATCGACTCCGCAATTGTCGAAATCGAGCAGCACAATCTCATCGTTGTCGATGAAGGCGTTGTAGATGTGAAAGTCACCGTGGCTTGGGCCCTTGGGTGCATCGGACTCGGGCAATGCCTCGAGCCTTTTGGCGATGGCATCGACCGCTTGGGCATACCAGGCGCGATCGCCGTCGCGGTGTGCGACCATGCGCTGCAGGGCCGGCAGGCCGCGACGCAATTGACCGCCACTGTCGATGGCGCGACCCCGATTGGGGGCAAAACCTTTGGCGGTGAGATGCAGACGCCCGAACATCGCGCCGAGGCGTTCGGCCATGCCGGTGTTAAGGTTATCGGCAAACGGCGCCCCCGCCGCCCATTGAAATAACGAAAGGTGTCGCCGGCCTTCCGGCGCATCGAGCGGGATATAGAGCGCGCCATCGCGGGTTAGCAGCGGTGCCGGCACCGGCACGCCGGCGTCGTCGAGGAACGTGAGGAATTGGGTTTCGTAGTCGACATCAGCTTCGCTGCGAAACCCTGAGCGCCAGACGCGGCTGGCGAAGGTCTTGCCGCCGGATCGAATCAGATAGACGTCGTTCATCCCGCGGGTGAGCAGCTCGCACTGAACCGGCTCGGGCAGGTCATAGGCTTCAACAATGCGGTCGCGCAACGCGGGAGAATCGAGAATCGAATGCGCGATCGGGAGAACCTGGGCGGACATGAACATTCCTATCGGATAAGTCGAGGCGGCGAGCGGCGGTCAGTGTAGGGCGTCGATCGCGACTTCACCACAACCGGCCACCACGTGCGCCGACGGCCCGGTTTGAGTGGACAAAGATAGCGATAGCCGCATATTCCTAATTCCGTCCGCTGCCCCACCGACCCTTCGGAGACCGCCATGCGGCTAAACCCAACCGAAACCGATGTCCTGTTGATCATCGACGTGCAGAACGATTTCTGTCCTGGCGGGTCGCTCGCCGTTGACGGTGGCGATGACGTGGTGCCGGTGATCAACCGGCTGCAGGATCATTTCGATAACATCGTGCTGACGCAGGACTGGCACCCGACCGACCACACCTCGTTCGCGAGCGGGCATGCGAAGAAGAAGCCCTTTGAGAGCGTGACCGTCGCGTACGGCGACCAAACGTTGTGGCCCGACCACTGCATTCAGGGCACCCCTGGCGCCGACTTTCATCCCGACCTCAATCGCGATCAAGCGCAGTTGACGATTCGAAAGGGGTTTCGGGCAGCAGTGGACTCCTATTCGGCATTCTTTGAGAACGACCGCACCACGCCGACCGGTTTGACCGGGTACTTGCGCGAGCGGGGGATCGATCGGGTGTTCTTGACCGGCCTCGCGACCGACGTGTGCGTGCGTTTTAGCGCGATGGACGCGCGCAACCACGGGTTCGATACGGTGTTGATCCTAGACGGCTGCCGCGGCCTGGACGAAAAGACCGTCAACGAAGCCCTGACCGCAATGAAAGAGGCGGGCGTGCGGGTGATCGAGTCCTTTGCCGTGACCGGGCTTGCGGGATGACCGATTTCATCACGCTGGCGGAGATCCAAACCGCGCACGATCATTTGCCCGACATCATTCGGCGTACGCCTGTTGTGCCACTGCCCGCGAGGCGGCCGAGGTCGGCCACGAGACGCTGTTTCTAAAACTGGAAAACATTCAGGTGGCGGGCGCCTACAAAGTGCGGGCCGCGTTAAACATGATCCGAGCCTTGGGCCCTGAAAACCTTGAGCGTGGATTGGTCCTGACCTCGTCGGGCAATTTCGCGCAAGCCTTTGCGCTGGCAGCCCGGATGTTCGAGGTGCCGATCGTGGTCGTGATGATGGACCGCACCAGTCCGTTCAAGGTTGAGGCGGCGCGCGGTTATGGCGCGGAGGTGGTTTTTTGCGGCGACGACGCGTTGGCACGGCAGCCGACCGCCGAGCGGCTTGCCGCCGAAAGCGGCATGACGGTCATCGACACCTGAGAGTAACGCCCCATCCCCGCGGGACACGGCAGCATTGGCTTAGAACTGCTGGATCAGATGCCGGATGTTGAATGTGTGCTGGCGCCGGTGAGCAGCAGTGGGTTGATCGCCGGGGTCGCCACCGCCATCAAGGAAAGCGCAACGCATGTTGCGGTGATCGGGGTCCAGCCCGAGCGCGCCAATGCGGCCTATGTGTCGCGTCAACACGGTGCACCCGCGACGATCGACTATTGGGATAGCATGGCGGACGGGCTATCGGCGGTGCGGCCCGGGGCGTTTCCGTTTGCCCATGTGCAGCGCTATGTCGACGACATTGTGTTGGTCAGCGAAGCCGACATCGCGGCGGCGTTTCGCACGCTGCTGTTTCGCGGCAAAGTGTTGGGCGAGCCCGCGAGCGTTGTCGCGGCGGCGGGATTCTTGTCGGGCAAGGTAGCCCAGGGCCGAAAGACCGTGGCCTTGGTGACCGGCGGCAACGTGGTAGCCGACGTCGCGCAAAGACTGCTGGCGGACGGCTAGCTTTTCTTTTTCTTGGCGGCCGCTTTGCGAAACTGCGGCTTGCGCTTGGCGCGAAACGCGCGCTCGCCTTCCCGCCCTTCGGGCGAATCGTAGTACAGGCGCACCGCGATGTTGCCAAGGTTCGACAATCCCCGAATGGACTCGGTCTCGGCGTTGAAGGCACGTTTGCCGAGCGCAATCGCGGTCGGGCTCATTTGCAAGATCTCGTCGCACCAGCGCCGCACCTCGGCATCGAGCTGGGCGTCGGGGACGACCGCGTTCACGAGCCCCATCTCCATCGCTTCTTGCGCAGAATACTGGCGGCACAAGAACCAAATCTCCTTTGCCTTTTTCTGGCCGACGTGACGGGCCAATAGATTGGTGCCGAAGCCCGGATCGATCGAGCCCATCTTGGGGCCGACCTGGCCGAACACAGCACTCTCGCCCGCAATGGTAAGGTCGCACAGGGTGGCCATGACGTTGCCGCCGCCGATGCACCAGCCGCGCACCTTGGCAATCACCGGTTTAGGCGCATCACGCATGATGGCGTGGAGTTCCTCGACCGGCAGGCCGATGGTGCCGCGTCCGTCGTAGGCGCCATCGTGTGCGCCTTGATC